>DUOB01000085.1 GCA_012839035.1 Propionibacterium sp. | reverse complement strand
GGCGCGGCAGGCGGCGCGCGTCGAGGTGGGGCGTACGCCGCTGCCGCCGGTCGCCGTCGTGACGCGGTCGCTCGACCTGGACTGGGACGCGCCGCTGTTCACCGAGGCGGCGTCGCCGACGATGGTGGTCACGTGCGCCACGGCCCCCGCGGAGCGGCTGGAGCGGGCGCAGGCGAGCGCGGAGGTGCTGATGGTCGGCGAGGAGTCGGTCGATCTGGCCGCGCTGCTGGAGACGTTGGCAGGGAGAGGATTGCGGACGGTGCTGACCGAGGGCGGGCCGACACTGCTCGGAATGCTCGCGGCCGACGGTCTGCTCGACGAGCTCTGCCTGACGCTGACCCCGCTGATGGGCGGCGACCCGCTGCCGGTCGCGCTCACCCCGACCGGAGGCGGCACATCGACCTATCGCCTCCGCCACGCCCTGGGTCACGAATCCACGCTGTTCCTGCGCTATGAGAGGGCCGACCATGAGTGAGTCGTACGATGCGCTGGTCGCGCGCAGCGACGGCGCGATGATCGTGGTGACTGCGTCCGACGGCCGCGAACGCGCGGGGTGCGTGGTCGGGTTCCACAGCCAGTGCGCGATCGACCCGTTGCAGCATGCGGTGTGGCTGTCGAAGGCCAACCACACCTATCGGGTCGCGCTGCATGCCGGGCACTTGGGCGTACATTTTCTGACCCCGGACGACGAGGCCATCGCACGGCTGTTCGGGGAGCGCAGCGGGGACGAGCTCGACAAGTTCGCGCACGTCGACTGGAGCTCTGGGATGGGCGACGCTCCCCTGCTGGCTGCGTTGCCGAACCGATTCATCGGCCGCCGGGTTGCGCTGGCCGAGGTCGGCGGCGACCACGCGTGCTTCGTGCTGGAGGTCGAGGATGCGGCGTGCACCGAGGAGTTCGAGCCGCTGCGGTTGAGCGCCCTGAGCGGGCTGACGCCCGGGCACCCGGCGGAGGACCGGCCTGCGCCGGCCCAGGCGCGGACGCCAGAGGTCCCGCACTAGCAAACTGTTCCAGCCGCCACTGATGCGTGGCGTACTGCTGAAGGTGCGTTGGCCGGGATGAGCTCGGCCCAAGAGTCCACGTCCGTCGCGCGGTCCTGCCTCCCGGTGGGAAACCGGCCACATCAGTCATGCACTCAGAGTGCCCGGTGACGGGAAACAGAAGAGCCTCTGACTGTGCGTTCTCGCTGGTCAGAGGCTATTTCAAGCATGGTGGGCGGTACTGGACTCGAACCAGCGACCTCTTCGGTGTGAACGAAACGCGCTACCAACTGCGCCAACCGCCCGTGCGAGGGACGACTATAGCCGAAGATCCGCCTCATGCCGAATCGATGTGCGCGCGGCCCTGGGGACCGGCCGAGTCGCACCAAGATTGGCACCTCGTTTCGCAGCCAAGCCCCGCCACTGGGGGTTTCGCCCCGCCCGCACCGATCCAGCTGCCAATCCTGGCCAGCATCAACCAATGTCACGCCATAGTGTCGAGGCAAGAGATGATCGATGTGAGCGGCCGGGATCGGGACTGACGAAGGGACTCCGCCAGTGAGCCAGGTCAACGGGGAGCACTTCGAACGTCTGGAGCTGCGTACGCGGGAGGACTTCTGGAACCTGCTCGACCAGCTCCGCCCGCTCACTGACGCGATCGAGTTCGTGCTGCATCCGACGGTCGAGAACGAGGCGCTGCCTGACCAACTGGCGGACCATGTGATCGAGCGCCGGGTCAGGACCGGCGCCACCCTCTTCTGGACGGTGACCCATGAGGGTTTGGCGTACCTGCGCACGGGGCCGGCCCGCGACATGAGGCTTACGGATCAGGGTCCGCGCCGGCCCGCTGCTGGAACTCCGTCCGCAGCCGCGTCGCAACCGGTCCGGGCGCGGTCCACGTGAGGTTGTCCCATGCGCTCACGGCCTGCACATCCCGCGTCGTCGAGGTGAGAAAGACCTCGTCGGCCTGCTTCGCCTCGCTCAGGGAGAGGTTGCGCTCGATCCCACCGAACCATTCGAGCACCAGCGCGCGCGTGACCCCGTCGAGCGCCCCGGTGGAGATGGGCGGTGTGACGATCTCGTCACCGAAAACACAGAAGATGTTCGTGCCGGTCCCCTCGCAGAGATAGCCCTCCGTGTTGACGAAGATGCCCTCCCCCGCGTCGCGCTCCTTGGCGTACATCAAGCCCCGCACGTTCTCGCCATAAGACGTCGTCTTGATTCCGGTCATGGCCCCGTTCACGTTGCGCGTCCACGGCAGGGTGACGATGCGCCCGGCGGGCTCGGGGACCGGCGCGGGCTCGGCCGAGACGACGACCAGGGGTCGATCGGTCGTCCGGTAGGAGGCGAGAGGGCCGACGCCGTCGGTGTACGTGATCCGCAACCGACCGTGCGGGGCCTCTCCCCACGCGGAGAGATCGGCCAGCACCTCGTCGATGCCGCGCCGGACTTCGGCGAGGTCAGGACCCGGAAGGCCCATGCGCTCGGCTGACCGCGCCAGCCGGGCGAGGTGGCGCGTGATCGCAAACGCGCCGAGCTCGGTCACCTTGAGCACTTCGAACACGCCGTCCCCGGCCACCAGCCCATGGTCGGCAGCCGGCACGAGCGCTTCGGACGGGTCTGTGAAAAGGGTCCCGTTGATCCAGGTGCGGAGGCCCTGGGAGTACGCGGAACGAGCGCTTTCAGTCATGACTCCATCATGCCCGCCCCGCGAGGATTCAACCGATTTGCGTGGCCCCGATCAGTGAGCTAAGTTAATCCACGCGCTGGAGGGAGCAACCCCGCCAGGGCGAAACAGGAACAGAGCAATCTCCTTCCTGATGCGGACGTGGCTCAGCTGGTAGAGCATCACCTTGCCAAGGTGAGGGTCGCGGGTTCGAATCCCGTCGTCCGCTCGGAGCGTGGGTCCCCACCCGGGAGCAATCCCACTCCCAGTTGGTGGGTTGGCCGAGAGGCGAGGCAACGGACTGCAAATCCGTGTACACGGGTTCAAATCCCGTACCCACCTCGGGCGGTTGGCGCAGTTGGTAGCGCGCTTCCCTGACACGGAAGAGGTCATCAGTTCAAATCTGGTACCGCCCACCATCGTCAAAATGGCCTCTGACCAGGTGAAAACCCAGTCAGAGGCCATCATCAATTGGGTTGCGCCCAGAGTTCAGGACAGCCTGAAGAGGGTACGCAGAGGGCCCGGTCAGTGACCGGGCCCTGTTGTGCGTCAAGCGACTGGATCAGCTAAGCACGGTGATGTTCGCGGCCTGCAGACCCTTGGGGCCCTGCTGTGTCTCGAAGGACACGCGGTCCCCCTCGTTGAGGCTGCGAAAGCCCGTGGAGTTGATCGCAGAGAAATGCGCGAAAACGTCAGCCGAGCCGTCCTCGGGCGCGATGAAGCCGAAGCCCTTGTCGCTGTTGAACCACTTGATAGTGCCGGTAGCCATATTTGTCTCCTCTTGTGGGAATAAGCGAAGCATCCGCGGGCGCGGAGCTCTTTGGTGTGCAGCTCATGAACGCTTATCCCGCAAGGTCTCTCGCACCGGAGGAACCCGACAAGCCAAACAGATCACAACAACAACGGGCCTGACGCTAGCACGTGCCTGCACGTCCAGCGAGCGGGTCGATCACGAGCACATGCCGATGTCAGAGATCGACGATGCGGTTGTCCCCCTCGATGGGTTCCTTCTTCACCAGCGACTTGGCAAGGTTGGCCAGCTGGGTCACTTTGCCGCCGGGCGAGTCCCAGTACTCGGCGCTTTCCCCCTCGATCAAGATCAACACATTGTTGGGGTCCTCCGGTCCGCCCTCGAAGAACGCATCGGTGAACCTGTTCCATTCTTCCCGCAGCTTCGCGGGGTCGTTGACGACCCGCGCCTTGCCGGAGACGGAGACCCACGTCGAAGACCCGGCGTACGCGACGTTCGCCTCCGTCCGCCCGCCACCTATCTGCCGCGCCAGCTCCGAGTCGCGCTGTGCGATGAACCAAATGTCGCCGTCGAATTCGACGTCCTGGGTGGTCATGGGGCGGCTCACCAGGCGTCCCGCCTCGTCGACGGTGGTGAGCATCGCGATGCGAACGTCCTTGATGAGCTCGCCGACCTTGCGACGGCTTTCCGTGGGGGTCGGTACTTCGTTCACGGCATCTCCTAAACTGTCGACTTATCTATTTGAATCGACGGTACAGGGTCGGGTTCGCGGCGCCGATGCTGGGACCCACGTCCGGAAGGAGTCACCGATGACCGAGCGCCCCGATGAGCAGAAGACCACGCAGGATGATGATCTCGACGACCTGAACCCGGAGGGCGCAGGCCTCGGTGCGGGATCCGACAACACCTTCGAGCCCGAGGAGGACGAGGACGCTCCCGTGCGGGATGCCGACGACAACTGAGAACGAATGGGGACGGGCCTTGATGTGTCGCTTCCCCCGGGTAGCGTCGAAGACGTCTGCCAGAGCACGGCAGTCGCTGAACGAAAGCCGACTGCGGCTTGGGGTCGACGAGCATCGCTTGACACCAACAAGGAGACCCCCATGCACTACCTGTTGTCCGTCCAGCACCGCATCTCTCCCACCGGGGACTACCAGCTCTCGGTCCCTGACCACGTTTCCACAGACGATCTCTTCACTGCCGTCGCCGCACTCAACGCCGACCTCGCGACCCAGGGAGCCTGGGTCTTCGCAGGCGGCCTGCAGGCGCCCAGCGAGGGGTGCGTCGTGGATGCCAGCGGACCCGAGGTCCTGGTCACGGATGACCCCGACACCCGCACCAACGAGTTTCTCGGCGGGTTCTGGGTCATCGACACCACGGACCGCGAGACCGCCCTCGATTGGGCCCGCCGTGCCTCCGCGGCCGTGCGCCAGGAGATCCACGTCCGCCCGTTCCAGACCGCGACCGAGGCCTAAGTGGATCTCCCCCTTCCCTGAACCCAATTTCCCATCGGTGGGCGTTGTCCTGCACAGCCCGGTGCCCATCCCGGAGAGGAATGACCATGCCCGCAATCATCCGCACGAAGACCCGTCTCGCCTCTGTCGCCTTCATCGGCGCGCTCGGCTTGGCCGCGCTGACAGCGTGCAACAACGGCACACCGGGCACGACCCCCGATCCCACGAACGGAGCCCCGAACGGCACTCCCCCGAACGGGGCTCCCACGAACGGATCGGATGCGGCGGCCACGGCCACCCTCCGCGACGCCACCGGCGCCGAGGTCGGCACCGCGACCTTCACCGAAGCGGACGGTGCCCTCCGGGTCGAGGCGAACGTCCAGACCCTGGAGGAGGGCTTCTACGGCTTCCACATCCATGGCGTCGGCGTCTGCGAACCGGACAGCGCCGCGCCGGACGATCCGGAAGACACGGGCGACTTCATGTCGGCCGGCGGCCATCTCGGCTCCGACGAGGGCGACCACCCCGAGCATCAGGGCGACCTCCCACAGCTTCTGGTGATGGCCAACGGTGAAGGACACCTCTCGTTCGCGACGGATCGGGTCACCATGACTGACCTCACCGACGAGGACGGCGCGGCCCTCATGATCCACGCCGACCCCGACAACTTCGCGAACATCCCGGAGCGTTACGCGCCCGGAGGTCCCGACGACGACACGTTGTCCACCGGCGATGCCGGCGATCGGCTGGCATGTGGAGTGATCGAAACGGCCAGCTGACTCGAAGAAGCCACCACCCCGGTGCCGCGCGACTCCGGCCTCGGCCGGGTTCAAGAATGTGAAGAGTCCGTGGGAGGGTGGCGACATGGCCCGCCAACCCAGCCCTCCACTCATCGGCCGTGTTGCGCTCGTGACCGGCGTCAGCCGACGGCAGGGCATCGCGTTCGCGGTGACCAAACGCCTGCTCGCGATGGGGGCCGACGTGTTCGTGACCCATCACCGGCCACACGACGAGGTGCAGCCCTGGGGCGCGGACGACGTGGACGCCGTCCTGGCCGATCTGCGCGGGATCGATCCGAACCGTCGGGTCGAACACCTCGGCGCCGACCTCGCGCATCCGGCAGCCCCGAGGAGGGTCGTCGATGCGGCCTCTGCGGCGTACGGGCACCTCGACATCCTCGTCTGCGTCCACGCCCAGTCGGGTGGGGACGGGCCGCTCGCCGACATGACGGCCGCGACGCTGGACCAGCACTATGCGGTCAACACGCGCTCGACAATCCTGCTCACCAGGGAGCTCGCCGCTCGACACGACGGCCGCCCGGGTGGGCGGGTGGTCTGGTTCACATCGGGGCAGCAGTTGGGCCCGATGCGGGATGAAATTGCGTACGCCGCCAGCAAGGCGGCGCTCGCCGGCGTCGCGGCCTCGGTTGCGGACGATCTCATCGACCGCGGCATTCTGCTGAACGTGATCAACCCGGGACCGGTGGACACCGGCTATCTCAGTCCGGCCGGCGGCTTCTTCACGCCCGAACAACTCGACGGGCTTCGGACCATGTTTCCGCTCCGGCGGTTCGGTGAGCCGGACGACGTGGCACGCCTGGTGGCGTTTCTCGTCTCCGATGAAGGGCGCTGGGTCGTTGGGCAGGTGCTGAACTCCGAGGGTGGGTTCCGGCGCTGGGTCGTTCCCGATTGAGGCTGCCACCAGATCGACCGATCGCGGCAACGCACCCACCTGTCGTGTCCGTGAAGTCTGGACAGGTGGGTGCGCTCGCGATCAGCGTCATTCGCGCAGGGGAGCGCCCCTGCGGGTGCGCCCCGCGCGAGTGCTACTTGTCGGTGTCCGCAGCCTTGCGGGCGCGGGCACCGGCCTGCCGGGTCTCCTTGCGGGCGGACTCGGCGACTTCCTCGCCTTCGGCCGCGGCCTTCTCGGCCTGATCGCCAACCTGTTGGCTCATCGCCACGGTCTGCTCCGCAGCGGTGTCCACGTTCTTCTCGAACTGTCGCGCGGCCCTGTCTGCCACGATGTTCCCGGCATTCTCCAGCTCGCTCGCGGACTTGGCGAGTGCGCTCTGGGTCTGGTCCGCCACCTGCGCGGCCCGGGTGCGGGCTTCCTCGAAGCGGGACAGTGCCTGACCGCCCGCGGCCTCCGCCTGACGCTGCAGGACGTTGAGGTATTCGAGGTTGGCGTCAGCAATCCGCTTGGCGACGTCACGGTTGAACTCGACCACGCGGCTCCAGAAGTCGAAAACCTGGTCGATCCCCTGCTGCCAGCGCTCACCGGCGAGAGTGGGGTCGACGGCAAGGGTCTCGCCGTCGAAAGCCCTCCGGGCTTCATCGATCACAGACTGGGTGGCCTCGGCCCACTTGGCCTGGGCCTCACGGGTGTTCGCAAGGTACTGCTCGGACATGGAGGTCATTCGGATGCCTTCCAGCTAGGGGTGCTCGAGTCGGGGGTGCTCGAGCCGCGGTCGCCCACCTCCGGTGGGCACCATTGACGACGCTAGGGGGAGCACGAGCGAAGTGTGCACACCCTTTGGGGTGTGCGGGTCGGCGCACGCAGGAAACTCCTGGGTGCAGGAGAGTGAACCTCGGCCCTAAGGGCGGGGTGATTCGAGAAACAGCAATGCCGGAGTCTCAATCAATTGTTTGAGCCGGGCGATGAAGGTCGCCGCCTCCCATCCGTCGATCACCCGATGGTCGAAGCTGCTGGACAGGTTCATCATCGTGCGTGGCACGAACTCCGTTCCGTTCCACATCGGCCGCACCGCCATCCGGTTGACCCCCACGATCGCCACCTCGGGACGGTTCACGATGGGAGTCGTTGCCAGCGCACCGAGCTTCCCGAGCGACGTGATCGTGATGGTGGATCCGGTCAGCTCCTCCCGAGATGCCCGCCCGTCCCGGACGGCCCCGCTCACCTCCGCGATGCGTTCCCCGGCCTGCCAGAGGTCCAGGGTGTCGGCATGGCGCACGACCGGCACCTTGAGCCCATCGGGCGCCTGGGTCGCGATCCCCACATGCACGGCGGAGAACTGTCGGATGGTGTCGGTCTGTTCGTCGAAGTGCGCGTTGAACTGCGGTTGTTCCCGCACCGCGCGGACGATCGCGCGAATCAGGAACGGGAGAACCGTCAGCCGCGGCGACTCCCCGTGCTTGTCCACGCGGGGAGTGTCACCCTCCGCCACGTCGGCGTTGAGGAGGGTACGCAGCGCCTCCAGCTCCGTGACATCGAGCTCCTCCACGATCGTGATGTGGGGGACCTCCCGCCAGGCCTGCTGCACGCGCTTGGCGGTCATGCGCCGGATCCCCATCAACCGGATGTCCTCGACGACTTCGTGCGTGCCTGTGTCGCGCGCGCCTCTGGTGCGCCCCTTTCCGGTGTCCTGTCGCCCCAGATGGGCCTTGAGATCAGCCGCAGTCACCCGGCCCTCGGGGCCGGTGCCGGACACGTCCCCGAGATCGACGCCGGCATCCCGCGCGCGGCCCCGGACCGCAGGAGCGGCGAGCACCTTCCCGGAGGTCCCGGCTCCGCGGTTGTCCGCTGTCTGCGCGGACGCGGTGTTGCCGCCCCCCGCCACGTGCAGTCGGATCAGCTCGGCGCCCACGGCCACGAACTCTCCGGGCTGTGCACCCAGGGACATGACCGTTCCGGTCACGGGCGACGGGATCTGCACCCGGGCCTTGTCCGTGGTCACCTCCGCGAGTGGGGCGTCGGCGGCAACCTCGTCGCCGACCCCGACCAGCCATTCGATGAGCTCTGCCTCGGCGATGCCTTCCCCGATGTCGGGCATTCTGATCGCGTACTCCCCCATCTCACACCGCCTCGACCGTCTCCCGCAGCGCCGCCCCGACCCGAGCGGGACCCGGGAAGTAGTGCCACTCGTGCACGTGTGGATAGGGCATGTCCCAGCCCGCGACCCGGCGAATCGGGGCCTCGAGGGAATAGAAGCACTCGGTCTGGACCAGCGCTGCCAGCTCGGCCCCGAACCCGCTTGTCAACGTCGCCTCGTGCACGATCACGCACCGGCCGGTCCTGCGGACCGACGTGGTGATGGTGTCGAGATCGAGGGGGACGAGCGTACGCAGGTCGATCACCTCGGCATCAATGCCCGACTCGGCGGCAGCCGCCAGCGCTACGTAGACCATCGTCCCGTAGGTGAGCACCGTCACCGCCGATCCGGCCCGCCGGATCACGGCCTCGCCCAACGGCTCGACATAGTGCCCCTCGGGCACATCGGCGGCCCGATGACCCTTCCACGCCACGATCGGGCGGTCGGGGTGCCCGTCGAACGGCCCGTTGTAAAGACGTTTGGGCTCGAGGAAGATCACCGGGTCCGGGTCCTCGATCGCCGCCAGCAGCAGGCCCTTGGCGTCATAAGGATTCGATGGGATGACGGTCTTCAGACCCGCCACGTGGGTGAACAGCGCCTCCGGCGACTGGCTGTGCGTCTGGGCCCCGAAGATCCCGCCGCCCATCGGCATGCGCACCACCATGGGACAGGTGAAGTCGCCCGCCGACCGATAGCGCAGGCGGGCGGCTTCGGAGACGAGTTGGTCGTACGCGGGGTACATGTAGTCGGCGAATTGGATTTCGACGACCGGTCGCAGCCCGTACGCCGCCATGCCGATCGCGGTCCCCACGATCCCCTGCTCGGAGATCGGCGCATCGAAGCACCGCGTCTTGCCGTATTTCTTCTGCAGCCCCGCAGTGCAGCGGAAGACACCGCCGAAATAGCCGACGTCCTGGCCATAGACGACCACTCGTTCGTCGGCGTCCATGGCGACATCGTGGGCATTCCGGATCGCCTCGATCATCGACATCGTGGCCATGTCAGAACCCCGCTTCCTGCCGCTGACGCTCCAGATGCGGTGGCAGGTCCTCGAAGACCCCGTCGAACATGAACTTCCGGCTCGAGCGACTGCCGCTGTGCAGCGTCCCGATCGCCTCGGCCTTCTGCTGGGTCTCGATCACGTGCTCGGTGACCTTGGCGATGAGCTCCGCGTGGGCTTCGTCCGACCATTCGCCGGAGACGATGAGGTGCTGTTTGAGACGGTCGATCGGGTCACCGAGCGGCCAGGCGGCACTCTCCCCCGCAGGCCGATAGGCCGACGGATCGTCGGAGGTCGAGTGACCGCCCGCCCGATAGGTGACGTGTTCGATGAGCGTGGGCCCGAGCCCTGCGCGCGCACGGTCCGCGGCCCAGCGCCCGGCGGCGTACACCGCCAGATAGTCGTTCCCGTCGACCCGGATCGAAGGGATCCCGTAACCGAGGCCCCGGTGGGCGAGGGTGCGGGATCGGCCACGGGCAATCCCCTGGAAGGTCGAGATCGCCCACTGGTTGTTGACGACGTTGAGCACGACCGGAGGTTGATAGGTGGAGGCGAAGACGAGACCGGCGTGGAAGTCGCCCTCGGCCGTGGAACCGTCGCCGATCCACGCGACGGCGATCTTGGTGTCGCCCGAGATCGCCGAGGCCATCGCCCACCCGACCGCCTGGGGGATCTGGGTCGCGAGGTTGCCCGAGATCGAGAAGAACCCGTGGTCCTTCGCCGAATAGAGCACGGGCAACTGGCGGCCGTGGGTCGGGTCGCCGGCGTTGGCGTACACCTGATTCATCATCGACAGCAACGGATAGCCGCCCGCGATCAGCAGTCCCGCCTGGCGATAGGTCGGGAAGTTCATGTCGCCGTCGCGCAGGGCACGCCGGAACGCGCACGACACTGCTTCCTCGCCGAAGTGCGGCATATAGAACGAGGTCTTCTGTTGGCGTTGGGCCAACAGCATCCGCTGGTCGAGGACCCGCAGGGTGAGCATGTGCTCCAGCCCCGTCCGCAGCTCGTTGAAGCCCAGCAGGGGCTCGTCGGTGTGCTCGGAGTCGGAGTTGACGGATTCTGGGCGCGTGGCCCAGGGGCCGACCGCATGGCCCTCGTCGTCCAGGACGCGGATGAGCGTGAACGCGAGGTCGATGGACTCGGCAGGCGCATCGAGCGCAGGACGTTGGGCCGCCCCGGCAGGTGGGATCGCCACCTCGGAGAAGTCCGGATTGTCACCGGGGCGGCACTGTGGCTCAGGGATGGTGAGTTTCAGTGGCTCCATACCTTCAAGAGTGCCAGATGGGTGTGACGCACATCACAAAACGCCTCGGTTGAGCCCGGTCCGGTTGAGGCATCCGCGTACCCTCGCACCATGCTTCTGATCTTCGGCACCAAGGGTTATCGCGAGGTCCTCGGCGTGCTCACGCTGGTGTGCCGATACTGCGGACACCCCGCCGCGCACCGCATCGAGCAGCTCACGAACAAGTTCACGCTGTTCTTCATCCCGCTGTTCACCGTGTCGACCCACTTCGGCATGCAGTGCGCCATGTGCGGGGCCGAGAGCCAGCTCGACCGCGCGGAGGCGGAGGAACTCCGGGGTACGCTCCGGTCGCAGCAACACCTGCGCTGAGCTCCCCCGCCCCCACCGCTGCCGCAGCGCGAAACACGGCCCCCAGCGGGCGGGAAGGGCGGCGTACAGTCACCGCGTGATCCCCGACTGGCTCCGCTCGATCCGCGGGCGGCTGAATGAGACGATGCCGGCCTGGTTCGCCGACCACCCGGTCCCCGCCGATCCGCTGCGGTCCTCCGCGGTGCTCGTGTTGTTCTGGACCGACGACTCGGGCCGGACCCGTGTCGTGCTGACGGAGCGGGCCCACCATCTGCGTTCCCACGCCGCCCAGGTCGTGTTTCCCGGCGGGCACGTGGATCCGGGCGAGACAGCGGTCGAAGCCGCGGTGCGCGAGAGCAATGAGGAGATCGGCGTCGACCCCGCGAGTGTGGAGATCATCGATGTGCTGCCGGCCGTCTACATGACGCCCAACCGCACCGCCTTCATCCCCGTGCTCGGCTGGTGGCGCGATCCGCACCCCGTGGGGGTGGTGGATCCGGACGAGGTACGCCGCGTCGTCCTCCCGACCGTCGTCGAGCTCGCGGATCCGGTCAACCGCTTCACCGCCACCGCACCCGGCGGGTTCCGCGGCCCGGGATTCTTTGTCCGCGGCCACGGCCCGGGAGAGGACCTCATCGTGTGGGGCGTCACCGCCAATCTGCTGGAATCCCTGCTGGAGCTGGGCGGACAGGCGCAGCCGTGGGACGAGGTTGTGACCCATCCCCTGCCCTATCGACTGCTGGCCGCCTACGTTCGAGAATTTCAGGCAGGACACTGACCCACGGTCCGGCAGGTTCCGGGGGCCTCGCACAGACCAGTGGGGACCCCCACCTAGAAGCCTTGGAACAGGGCGACTAAGGTGCTGAGTGAGGGCCGCCCAGAGCCGGGCGGTCTGATCAATCGACAGGTGGAGGACAACCAAATGGCCGAAGCAAACCCGGCAATCGGTAAGAGCATCAAGACTGGTGACTTCAACACCAACTACCTCGAAGCTGGCGAGCAGAATGGCGGCACCCCCGTCATCCTGATGCACGGCTCGGGCCCGGGCGTCACCGCCTATGCCAACTGGCGCGGCATCATTCCGATCCTCGCCGAGCAGTTCCACGTGCTGGCTCCCGACATGGTGGGCTTCGGCTATTCGGACCGCCCGGAGGGCATCGAGTTCAACTGCCAGGTCTGGGCCGACCAGACCTATGCCTTCATGCAGGCCAAGGGCATCGAGAAGGCCCACCTCGTGGGCAACTCCTTCGGTGGCTCGAACGCCATCCGCCTGACCACGGATCATCCGGACGCAGTCGATCGCCTGGTCCTCATGGGCTCCATGGGCGTTGACTTCCCGATCGTCGAGGGCGAGGGCCTGGACATCATCTGGGGCTATGAGCCCTCGGTGGAGAACATGGCTCAGGCGATTCGCACCATGGCCTACGGCGACGAGCTGGCCCAGAACGAGAACCTGGCCGAGACCCGCTACAAGGCGTCCATCGAGCCCGGCTTCCACGAGGCCTTCTCGGCGATGTTCCCGGCCCCGCGTCAGCGCTGGGTCCAGTCGCAGATCACCGATGCCGACAAGATCCGTGGCATCAAGCAGGAGACCCTCGTCATCCACGGTCGTGAGGACCAGGTCATCCCGCTGTCGACCTCTTATGCCCTGCATCAGATGATCGACCGCGCCGACCTCCAGGTCTTCGCGCACTGCGGCCACTGGGTGCAGATCGAGCGCGAAGCCGACTTCGCTCTCGCGCTGATCAACTTCTTCAACCGCAAGGAAGTTGCCTGATTCACCCTGTGCGACCCTCGGCTCCGTCTCGCGCGGCGCCGGGGGTCGCGCCTTTTCCGGCCCCCGTACGCCGGCCCGGCCGGGTGAATGCCGACGCTGACGCGATTCCGCCACCAGCCGAAGGACTTTCGTGACACAAGTCACGTGTTCTCTGGCGCTCGTGCCCCGCGCCGTTTAGGTTTGGCGCATGAAAGTCCAGGATGTGGTGAACCGCAAAGGCGCAGATGTCATCACCATTCGCAGCGACGACACCGTCGCAGCGCTGGTGGCACTGCTCAACAAGCACAAGATCGGCGCCGTCGTGGTGTCCGACGATGAGGGATATGTCCACGGCATCGCCAGCGAACGCGACGTCGTGCGCGGCCTCGCCGAGTCAGGCGGGGCGATCCTCGAACAACCGGTGTCGGCCCTGATGTCGCGCGATGTGCACACGTGTCAGCCGGGCGAGGACATTGCCGTCCTGGCCGAGCGCATGACGAACCTGCGGATCCGGCACCTGCCGGTCCTGCAGCAGGAGCATCTGGCCGCCATCATCAGCATCGGCGATGTGGTCAAGAGTCGACTCGATCAGCTCACCGAGGAACGCAATCAGCTGATCTCCTACGTCCAGGGCTGATCGGAGCCCCACCATCTCACGTCGCGCGCGCGGGCTGTGGCGAATGATCCAGCAGACCGTGCTCGCCTGTCTGCACTATCGGGTGACCGGCCTCGCGGCCGAGGTCGCCTTCTTCACCCTGCTGTCACTGCCTCCGCTCGTGTTCGGCCTGGCGGGCTCCATCGGCTTTATCGCCAGCCGATTCACCTTGGCCGATGTGTCCGGGTTCAGGGACCAGGCGCTGCACTATGCGGGCCAGTTCCTGACCCCGGACACGGTCGAAGAACTGATCGCCCCCACACTGGACGAGGTCCTCGGGTCCAGTCGTGTCGAAGTGGTGTCCCTCGGCTTCCTCATCGCGCTCTGGAGCGGCTCCCGCGCCACGGCGGTCTTCGTGGATGCCATCACGATCATGTACGGCATGGCCGCCACCCGCGGCATCATCCGCGCTCGCATCTGGTCCTTCGGGGTGTATGTCGCCTTTCTGATCGGTGGCGCTGTCACCCTCCCCTTCGTCGTGGCCGGCCCCCGGCTCGTCGAACGGCTGCTGCCCGACCGAGTCGATTTCCTCGGCGCGCTCTATTGGCCCATCGTCATGGGTGCCACCATGGCCGTTCTCGTGACCCTGTTGCACTGGGCCACCCCCGTCCCGCACTTCTGGCGGGCCCACGTGCCCGGCGCTGTCGTCACCGTCATCGTGTGGCTGCTGGGCTCCGGCGCCCTGCGTTGGGCCCTGACCGCCCTGACCGGTGGCACATCCATCTTCGGGCCGCTCGCTGCACCGATCGCGCTGCTGCTGTGGCTCTACCTGATCGCCTTCGCCGCTCTCGTCGGCGCCGCTCTCAATGCCGCTGTTGCCAAGGTTGCTCCCAGATGGGTCGGCATCACCGCCAAGACCGCGGAACATGTGCTGGAAAGCGTGGAAGAAATCGACGAACCTTCCGGCGGGCACACTACTTAACCGAAAATCCTTCGAAGCCGCAGCCAGCGTGCCAGAATACGAAACGTTATCTCAGAGTGTGATACTGAGCTTGGCGTATGCCCATGGTGCCGGGTTAAGTGAAGATGTCGGGAAGTTATTGAGAAGCGCACAGGTGTTTCTGCTTCTTCGACACGGCAACGGCGCCGATCCACTTGCAGGTGACGACGATCTGGCGCACGCCATTCATGGTCGCTGCCTGCCCGACTGGGGAAGGCCTTTCCTGCGATGACAGCTCCGGCGCTCGTCCTGCTTGCTCACGGCAGCACCAGCAATCAAGTGGCCGAGGTGGCCCACGCCATGCGCGTGGGGATTCAAACCGCTCGCCCGGAAGTTACGGTACATACCGCCTTCCTCGACCACTGCCCGCCAAGCGGACCCCAGGTGATCGCGCGACTAGCCCGCTCGAAGACCGCCGAAGTGGTCTTCGTGCCGATGAACCTCTCCAGCACGTTCGGTGCCGACCCGCGCATCACCGCCATGATCGAGACCGTGCAGAAATCGCACCCCAAGCTCCGGATCGCCGTCTCCCGCCCGGTGGGCCCGGAGGCGACGCTGCTCTCCCTGGTCGACCGCCGCCTGCGGGCCGCGCTCTCCGCAGCACATGCCTATGAACTCGATGGTCTCGTGCTGTCGTGTGAAGGGGCCCACGATCAGCGCAGCCAGTCCCTGCTCTCCCGCCGCGCCCGGCAGTGGTCACTGCACCACAAACTCCCGGTCGTCACCGCAACGGCCACCGGCATGGCTCCGGGCATCGCGGCCGCCATCAATTCCCTGCGCGGGCAGGGGCGCCGCCACATCGCGGTCGGTTCCCTGTTCCTGGCTCCGGACGAAGTGTGGCTGCGACAGGCGGAACAGGCCTATCGGGCCGGTGCGGTGGCGGTGTCCGAGCCGCTGGGTGCCGAACAGGAACTGCTCGACATCGCCTGGGGCCGCTATGCGGTGGCTGCCATGGGACTGATCGACTTCGGCCTTTCCGAATCCGACAGCGGCGATGAAGCGGATCGCCACCTGCGGGTGGTCGGTGCCTGAGCCAGGCTGAGCCGCACAAGAACAACCGAGAGCCCCCGGGGAGACCAGTTCAGACCTCCCGGGGGCTCTTGTTGTTCCCGAAGCTCCACCGCACCCGCCCGCCGCGGCAGGCGTACCGATCAGCTCGTCTGCACCCGCGCAATCTCGGTGTCGACATCGAAGTCCGCCTCGGGCCACTGCAGATCCATGGCGCGCAGGTGCTCGACCATGAGCCGGGCGACGGCCCAGTTCCGATACCACTTCTTGTCAGCCGGGATCACGAACCACGGCGCGTGCTCTGTGTTGCAGTGCGTGAGCACGTCGGAATAGGCGTCCATGTAGGCCGACCACTTCTTCCGGACGTCGACATCGCCGGGGTTGTACTTCCAGTGCTTCTCGGGGTTCTCCAGCCGCTCCAGCAGCCGATCCTTCTGCTCGTCGCGCGAGACGTTGAGAAAGCACTTGATCAAGGTGACGCCCTGGTCGGCGAGTTCCGCCTCGAAGCGGTTGATCTCGTCGAACCGTTTGGGAATCTCGTCGAGCGGTGCGAGCTCGTCCACGCGGACGACCAGGACGTCCTCATAGTGCGACCGGTCGAAGATCCCGATCATCCCCGGCCCCGGCAACGCCCTGCGGATCCGCCACAGATAGTGATGGGAGCGTTCCTCGGCCGTCGGCACCTTGAAGGCAGTGAGGTCGATGCCCTGCGGATCCACCATGCCGACCGCATGGCGGATCACGCCGCCCTTGCCCGAGGTGTCCAGACCCTGCAGGAGGAGCAGCAGCCGGCGCGAGCGGGGATTGTCGCGACCCGCCGCGTACAATCGCTCCTGCAGATCCGACAGTTCGGGCGCCAGGTCAGCCATCTGCGCGGGTGCGTCCGCCTTGCCCTCTCCCGGATAGTCGGGCGCGGAGTCGGGGTCGAAGTCCTCCACTCGTACCGGACCCGACGGCACACGCAGAGCGTCCGCGATCGAATAGTCGTCCTTGTTCTTCTTGGCCATTCGCTCAGTGTGCCAGCGTCACTCGGCGTCGATGCGGTTGCCCTCCGCGTCCCAGTGCTCCGCGACCTTCTTGCTCGGCTGCACGCGGGGCGGCTCGCCTGGCATCTTCGGGTATTCGGGGGGATAGGGCAGTTCGCCCTCCCCCGCGTCCTCGTCGCGGACGTACCATTCCAGCGCCGTCGCGATGCTGCCGGGGGCCTGGGCGTGGAGAGGAGCCCACACATCGCCCAACTCGGCGTACCTCTCCTGCATCGTCACCACCGTGAAGTCGTCCGGACTCGCGGACTCGAGCTCGTGCCAGGTGAGCGGCGCGGAGACGCGCGCCTGGGGGACGGGCCGGATGGAGTACGCCGCCGCGATCGTCCGGTCCCGTGCCATCTGGTTGTAGTCCACGAAGATCCGCGCACCGCGCTCTTCCTTCCACCAGTGCGTGGTGACCCGATCCGGCATCCGTCGCGCAAGTTCCCGCCCGAGGGCGATCACCGCATGGCGGGCGTCGATGAACCCACAGCCCTCGACGGGCACGAAGACGTGGACGCCGCGCCCGCCGGACGTCTTCGGCATCCCCTCCAGTCCTGCATCGCCGAGAACCTTCCGGAGCTCGAGCGCCGCAGCGACCGCATCCGCGAAGTCGGTGCCGGGTTGGGGGTCGAGGTCGATCCGCAGCTCGTCCACAGCCTCCGTATCGGCCATCCGCACCGGCCACGGATGGAACCGCAACGTCCCCAGGTTGCCCATCCACGCGATCGTCGCCAGCTCGGTGGGACACACCTCCTCGGCCGTGCGGCCGGAGGGGAAGCGGATCGTGGCCGTCTCCACCCAGTCCGGGGCGCCCTTGGGGACGCGCTTCTGATAGAACGCGTCACCGCCGTCGCCCATCCTGGTGACGAGCCGCATCCCCTCGCGTACGCCACCGGGCCAACGCTCCATCGTCGTCGGACGCTCGGCGAGGGCCGCGAGCAGACCGTCGCCCACGGCGAGGTAGTAGTGGATCACGTCCAGCTTCGTGAGGCCCAGCTCCGGGAAATAGATCTTGTCCGGGCTCGACACGCGGACGGTGCGCTCCCCCACTTCGAGTTCCACGGCCTTCGTTGCCATGTCCTCAATCTAGGCGGCCCTCTCCCGGCTCGACGGTTAGGGTGGATCCCATGGCAGATTCCCCGGAGATCAAGCCCACCGTCATCAAGACCGAGGCCGAATGGCGTGCGCAACTGACCGACTTCGAGTTCAAGGTCCTCCGCGAGGCTGCGACGGAACCGCCCCATGTCGGGGAGTACACCGACACGACCACCGTCGGGGTCTATCGCTGCAAGGCCTGCAACGCGGAGCTCTTCCGCAGCGAGACGAAGTTCGACTCGGCCTGTGGCTGGCCGTCGTTCTTCGCCCCGCTGGCGAAGGAGCGCGTCACCTACCACACCGATCATCTGCTCGGTTATCCGCGCACCGAGGTCCGCTGTGCCGCGTGTGACTCCCACTTGGGCCACGTGTTCTCCGGTGAGGGCTATCGCACCCCGACCGACCTGCGCTATTGCATCAACTCCATCGCCATGGTGTTGGAGCCGGCCGAGGAGGGCTGACCTCAGGCGCGCAGGTCGAGGACGATCTTGCCGCGCGAGTGTCCGGTCTCGAGCTCGCGATGTGCGTCCGCGACCTGCTCGAGCGGCAGCACCCGTGCGATCTCGATCGACAGCGCACCCGCAGCGATGTCCGGTGCGAGCGCGGCGAGGCGGTCCGGCATCGGCCCGAACACGGGTATGTGGGCCTCGATGCCGCGTTCCTTCGCCGGGCTCAGATCGGCGAGAGACGGCAGGACCACGATCCGGCCGCCGTCGACGAGGTGGTCGAGGCTGGGCAGGAACGTGTCGAAATAGGCGCCGTCGATGATGAGGTCCATCTTGGGACTCACCTGGGTGAACTCCTGGGTGGAGTAGTCGATCGGGTGGGCGCCCAGCTCGACGAGACGATCCTGGTTGCGTGTCGAGGCCGTGGCCCACACCTCGGCTCCCGCCCGCAGGCACAGCTGCACCGAGAGCTGTCCGACACCCCCCGTTCCACCGTGGATGAGGACCTTCTCCCCCTGCTGGACCCGGCCTTGGTCGACCGCAGCAGTGAGCGCGGTGCTCAGCACCAGCGCCGTCCCGCCGAACAGGATCGGATCGGCACCGTCCGGCACCGGAGCGAGACAGTCGATCGGCATGGCGACGAACTCCGCATAGCAGCCCGCCGGATGGGTCAGCGCCGGCATGCCGAAGACCGTCTGGCCCACCTCGAACCCGGTCACCCCCGAGCCGAGCGCCTCGATCACACCGCAGCACTCCCGCCCCAGGATCAACGGGAAATCGTCGGGGGTGAGCTTCTTGGCAATGCCGGACGAGCCGTCCCGGATCTTGTAGTCCAGCGGGTTGGTCCCGGCGGCCAGCACCTTGACCAGCACCTCGTCAGCAGCCGGCTCGGGCACGGGCGCCTCACCGACGTACAGCTCGTCCGGTCCCCCGAAGCGATCGATCAACGCAGCTCTCATGAGCCCATCCTGACACGCGCCGTTTCAGCCCTGCCAGGCACGCACGATGTCGACGAGCTCGCGGCGCGGCCCCGTGAAGAACGGGATTTCCTCCCGGACATGGCGACGGGCACCGGCCCCCCGGAGGATGCGCATCAGATCGACGATCCGGCCCAGATCATCCGCCTCGAAGGCGAGGATCCACTCATAGTCGCCGAGGGCGAAGGACTGCATGGTGTTGGCCCGGACGTCGGGATAGTCGCGGCCCATCTTCCCGTGCTCGACCAGCAGGGCACGTCGCTCCTCGTCGGGCAGGAGGTACCACTCATAGGAGCGCACGAACGGATAGACACAGATGTTCGCCTTGGCGTCCTCCCCCGCCATGAACGCGGGCACGTGAGACTTGTTGAACTCGGCCGGGCGATGAATCGCCAGCTGGGACCAGACGGGTTCGAGCGTACGCCCCAGGGCGCTCGCCCGGAACGCGTGATAGGCGGTCTGCAGCGTCGTGTGTTCCGGCGCATGCCACCACACCATGACGTCGGCGTCGGCGCGGATGCCGGCCACGTCATACCAGCCCCGGATGACCAGGTCCTGTCCCTCGGTGGCCTTCTCGACAGCGGTGAGCGCATCGGCGGCGAGGGACTCGTCGACGATGTCGGTGCGGGCGAACACCGACCACATCGTGTAGCGCTGCATCTCGTTGATATCGCGGGCCTTGGTCACTGGGGCATCCTTTCGGGCTGGTCGGCGGCGGCACGGGCTGCGCGCCGGATATCGGGTCCTTCGTTGTGGACGAGTTCGACGATCCGAGTGAGGACCGTCGCGTCGGTCGTCGGCGGCACACCGTGGCCGAGGTTGAAGATGTGGCCGTCGGCTGCAGCGCCCGCGCGGATGACGTCGCGTACCCGTTCCGCCAGCACCTCCCAGGGCGCCGTGAGGAGCGCGGGGTCGAGATTGCCCTGGAGCGCGTACGCCGGCCCCACCCGGCGGGCGGCCTCGTCGAGGGGAATCCGCCAGTCGACGCCCACCACGTCCGCTCCGGCCTGGGCGATGAGGGGCAGCAGTTCGCCGGTGCCGACGCCGAAATGGATGCGCGGTACGCCGCTCTCCCCCAGCGCGGCGAGGATTCCCGCCGAGTGCGGCATGACATAGCGCTGATAGTCGCGGGCGGGCAGCGAGCCGGCCCAGGAATCGAAGAGCTGGACCATGCGTGCCCCGGCGGCCACCTGGACCTCCAGGAACACCCTGGAGATCTGGGCGAGCCGGTCACACAGGTCATGCCACAGCTCGGGGTCGGCCAGCATGAGCGCCTTGGTGCGGGCGTAGTCCTTGCTCGGACCGCCCTCGATCAGATAGCTGGCAAGGGTGAAGGGGGCACCGGCGAATCCGATGAGCGGGACCGCGGAGTCGGAGCCACCGAGCTCCTCGACGATCAGCCGGACGGCCTCATCGACGAAGCCGATGTCATCGGGTGTCAGCTCCGGCAGTCGGTCGAGATCGGCACGGCTGCGGAACGGTGTCGCGATCTGGGGGCCGATGCCCGGGGTGATGTCGAGATCGAGGCCCACCGCCTTGACCGGAACCATGATGTCGGAATAGAAGATGGCCGCGTCGACCCCGTGCCGGCGCACCGGCTGCAGGGTGATCTCCCGCACCAGCTCCGGCATGGTGCAGGCATCGAGCATGCTGATGCCTTCGCGGACCTTCTTGTATTCCGGCAGGGATCGCCCCGCCTGTCGCATGAACCAGACCGGGATCCGGTCATCGGGATTGTCTCGGCGGGCTGCGGCCAGCAACGGTGCTTCGGTCACCGCGCCATCCTGACACGGCTGTTCAACGCCCTCGGCCCTCGTCCGGTGTCCGGAGCGCGGGTGCTGCGCCTGCCCGGCGCGTCGATACGCGCCCGCACAGCCGCACGGCCTACCCTCAAGGGGTGGGTCTCGGCATGGAAACCAGCGCACTCCCCCCGTCCTTTGCGAAGGCGTTGCAGGAGCTCTCCGAGCATGCCTGGCGGCCCGAGATCGGGGTCGATGAGATCCCCGCACCCCAGCGCATCGCCCCCTTCGCCGCGGCCATCACCGCCGACGTCGTGTCCGAGGACATCGAACTCGGCAACGGACGCCTGGTGCTGCTGCACGACCCTGCCGGCAACGACTCCTGGGACGGTGATTTCCGCTTGGTGAGCTTCGCCCGCGCGGATGTGGAGCCCGAACTGGTCGCGGACCCCCTGCTTGCCGAAGTCGGGTGGAGTTGGCTGACCGACGCGCTGGAGCGCCATGGGGCGGACTACACGGCACCCAGTGGGACGGTCACCTCGGTGGCGAGCCAGTCGTTCGGCTCCCTGGCTGACGAACCCGCCCGGGCCGAGGTCGAGATCCGGGCGTCCTGGACCCCGATCCTCTACGACGGAGCCAGCCTCAGCGCTCACCTGAGCGCGTGGGATCACCTGTTGTGCTCGCTCGCCGGGCTGCCGCCCCTGCCGGAGGGGGTTGTCCTGCTTCCTTCGGCTCGCCGTCGCTAGAGCTGTCCCCAGATATCGGCTGCGAACGACCGCGTCGCGGTGCAGCGACGGCAGTCGGGCCCTTCACCGGGCGCCAGAATGGCGGAGCATCGCCCGCAGCGTTTCCGGTCCACGTGGGCGACGAGGCGTACGCGCGGCAACGGGCTCGCGGCAACGGGCGTGATCGCACCCTCGGGGCAGATCCGGCTGCACTCACCGCAGTCCACGCAGCGGGAGCTGTCCGCCAGCAGCACGGTCGCGTCCTCGTCGGTGGCGGAGCGCCAGCGCAGTGCCTTGGTCGGACAGGCGAGCGCACAGGCCTCGCAGCTCGTGCAGGCATCGCTGACATGGATCGATGGCAACGCGAGGTCCGGAAAGGCGATGAGCACGAGTTGGCGCGGTGTTGCATCCTCGGCCACACCGGGCAACGGCGCTGTCCGACGCAACCGGAACAGGCCGCGTCTGCTGAAGCGGCCCTCGGACCTGGCAGCCGGAGAGACTCCGTCGGCAACGGGCACGATCTGCTCCCCGACCAGGACCCGTTCGGTCACCACTAGGCTCTGAGTCAATCGCCGCACAACGCTCTGGGCCACCACGGGGGCACCGCCCACCGCACAGCCCTCACAGTCGGCGTGGCGGAGGATCAGCGTCGGTCGGGGCCCACGCAGGCTGCCGGCAGCAGCCATCAGAGTCTCCGGGTGCACAGAGGCCAGGCACGGCACGCCCATGACCTGTTCCGTCCTGCCTGCCGCCTCCGCTGGCCCCGCCGCGGCGCAACTGACAACGAAGCGCCCGACTCCCCTGGCACGGGCCACCACCTCTGTGGGGATCGGTGCGCTGCCGGTCATCGCCCCGCTGGGACAGGCCACCACACACACTTCGCAGCCCGTGCAGCGGTCGACGTCCACCCGCGGGACTTCATCCATGGGCATGACCAACGCCGCCCGCGGGCACACACTGTGGCAGACCGCACAGCCACTGCCGTTGGTCCGGGAACAGCGTGTCGCGGTGATCCGCGGGCGGGCACCGATCAGAGCTTGCTCACCTCTACCCAGGTGTCCAGCTGGGCGGCACCGCCACCGATGGGGTCGGACACCCCTCCTCCAGCCAGGACCGTGTCATCGGCGAGGAGAACGTTCATGGCGAAGCCCGCGCTGCGGGGTCCGGCGAACCCGGTCTCCTCGTGGCCCGGGGTGACCGCCTGGGCAGCCTTGCCGTGCCCGTACTCCGCAGGCGGCTTCACCACGGTCCCGTCGATCTCGACAGGCGTGGCGAAATAGCCCTTGTGGCCATAGGTGACGTCCGCACCCACGACCCCGGGACGGATGCCCTCGGTCACGTAGGCGACACCCTCCACCGTCGCAGTCCCGGACTTGATGCGCACCATGTCGTTGGTGCTGATGCCCCGCGGACGGGCGTCGACCGGGTTGATGTGCAGATAGTTGCTGCCCCGCACCTCGCGCAGCCACGCCGCGTTGACTGTGCGTTGCGTGCCCTGGTTACGGGACTTCCAGCCGACCAGCTGCAGGGGCGTACCCTCCTTGGGGAACGGGGACCCATCCGCACGCCGCGCCTCGCGGACCGCGGCCATGCCGTCGAAGTTCTCCCCCGTCATCGGGTCCTTGGCGGCGGCGACCTTCGGGTCATAGAAGGCGCACAGGCCCTCATAGCGATATTTCAACCACTCGCCCTCATAGCCGTTGTCGTATTCCGGGCCACCATGCCCCTCGAACCGGCCACCGCGGTTGAGCACATAGACGACCTTCGCCCATTCCTCGGGCTTGACCGCTGCCTGCCACCGCCGCTCGTCCCAGGCGTCCTTGAGGACCTTGTTCCGGGTATCGGTGAACAGGCGGAGTTCCTCGGCGTTCGCGTCGGGGACGGGTTTGCCACCCGCGTACGCCACGTTCGCCGCTATCTTCAGCCAATAGTCCTCAACCGTTTCGAAGTGGGCGCCGGCGCCGAAGGCGTCCTTCCCCACACCGGGCAGGCCGAGTGCCTTGGCGAGCTCCAGATAGACCCACTCGACCGGTCGTGGCCCTTCGAACGCCCGCAGGGTCGGCTGCCCGAGCTGCGTGACCGCGAACTGCTGAGTCGGATAGATCGCCTCCTGGGAGAACCGTTCCAGATAGCTGGTGTCCGGCAGGATGTAGTCACAGTGCGCCGAAGTGTCTCCCACCGTGATGTCGAAGCTGACCAGCAGCTTGATCTTGTCGGTGTCGTGGAGCTGTTCGGCCTGCCGATGGCCTCCCGGGGAACTGTTCATGGGGCTGTGCCGGTGGATGAACAGTGCGTCCAGACTGTAGGGATAGGCCGCTACCGCGCTCGGGATCACCTCGTGGCAGAGGTTGCCGGGGAATTGATACCAGCGTCGCTTGGCCGGATAGCCGTCACGGGCGAAGAACGCGGAATCCTCATAGCGCGCCTTCTCCCGCGTGATCGGAATGCCCCAGGCCTGGTTCGGGTTCTCAACCTCGTCGAGGTCATAGCGGCCGCCGCGTGGGCTGAAGCCCTTCTGACCGGTGATGTGCCCGCCCTTCCAGTCGTGGTTGCCGATGAGGAAGTTGAGGTACGCGATGGCCCGCACCGCGTCGAAGCCGTTCGCGTGCATTGCGGGACCGCGATAGCTCATCACGCAGGCGCGCTTGCCATGGGCGGTGAAGTCCCGGGCAACCTGCTCGACCGTAGCGGCATCCACCCCTGCAGCCTCGGCCCACTCGGCGATCTCGCGCTCATGGGCCCGCTCCGTCAACAGCCGGAAGACCGTCTTGGCCACGATCGGCTCACCGTTCACAGTGAGCTCCAGCTCGACGTCGAGATCGGCCTGGCCGGAAGCGTCTGCCGAGCCGACCGGCTCACCGTCGACCACGCACACCGGGTCCCCGTCAGGGGTCTTGCCGGTCTCGGGATCGGGCTCCGGGGGCGGTGCCAAACCGAGATCGCTGGCTGTCACGTAGGGTCGCCGCGGATCGGACGTGTTGACCAGATAGGTCGCGTCCGACCACGTCGGCTCCCCCACCGCGTTCGCTGCGGCCTGGTTGGGCTGGCGCAAATAGCGCTCGTCATAGCGCTCGTTGTCGATGATCCAGCGGATCATCGCCCAGGCGAGCTCGGCGTCGTTGCCGGGCCGCACCGGCAGCCAGGTGTCGGCCTTCTCCGCGGTCTTGCTCAGGTGCGGGTCAACGACGACCAGCTTCATGCCGCGCTCGCGGGCGCGTCCGATGCGAGGGGCGAGCCACGTCGGCCCCTTGTTGGCGGTCAGCGGTTCGGTGCCCCACACGACGAGATAGCGGCAGAAGTCGATGTCGGCGTACATCCGCTGGAAGTTCGTCGTCGGGTGCGTACGCGCGTTGGCCACGACCCCCGACACGCCGCACGTGCCCGCGTGGTTGAACTGGTTGATCGTGCCGAATTGCTGGAGCCCGAAGCGGGCCCCGACGAGATACATCCGGTCGCCACCGATCATCGCGATCCGGTTCGAGCGCGGCCCCAACTCCGGTTGCTTGGGGTCGAGCAGCTTGTCGCCCCACTTCGTTTCGAACTCGGCCAGGGACATTACGTCGTCGGTGACCCGCTGCCAGTCGTCCATAACCGGCTTCTTGGGGGCGTACGCCCAGATCTCCTTCAGCCCGGGCGTCCCGAGCTCGCTGTTGCCCTCGAGGAGGTCGTTCAGGGCCTCCTCCCAGGTGATGGTCGCCCATTTGCCCGAACCCCGCGGGCCGACCCGGCGCAGAGGCTTGGTGATGCGCTTGGCGTCGTGAGCGATCTGCAGACCTGCCTGGCCCTTCAGGCACACGAGGCCGCCGGACCGGGACCGGGACTCGGTCGCCATCGTGCCCAGCCCACGCACGGCATCGTTCGGGGTCGTGTCATAGGGGATGGGCCCGAGTGGCTGCGTCGTCAAGGCGCTGTAGGGGTTGCCCGCGATCTTGCGGATCAGCGCGGTCGCCCCGGTGTCACCGCCGTCGCCGAGGCGCACCTTGATCGTGCAGAACGTGTTGCACTGCATGCACATCGAATAGATGACGTCGCTCGGGTCGTAGCCGTCGTCGAGGTCGCCCGTGCCGTGCGGGGTGGCTTGGGTCAGAGGGTCCCGGAAGCCTTCCCGGAACATGCCCACCACGGCTGCAGTGCCCGCGACGCCGGCAGTGGCGCCGAGGAGCGTACGCCGGTTGAAGCTCCAGCCGGGTTCGTCACTGGCAGGTTCGGGGGTCTCCTGGACGTTCGTCTTCTCGGTGCTCATGCGGCGTCCTCCTCCACGGGCTCGTCCGGATCTCGATCGAAGATGGGCTGCCACTCGGACACCAAGCTGTAGACCAGAGCACCGCCGGCGATCAAAAAGGCTGAGACCATCCACTCGTTCAGGGTGGGGAGATAGATGTTGGCCGGATATCCGTCGATCACCGGTGGCACCAAGGGTGGCACCACGATGTTGAACCGGACGCCGACGATCCCGACGACCACCATCATCGCGGCGGCCACCAGCCAGCCGGCCCGCTTCTTCAGCGGCGACATGCAGATGATCAGAGCGACCACCAGCAGACCGATCTGGAGGAACCAGAACGACCACCAGTACGGGCCGAAGGCCATGATCCCCATGATGGATTTGTCGCGTGGCTCGAACGCGAGCAGCGGGACGATGAACTCATAGAACATGAGGCCCAGGTCGACGAAAATGGCCCCCACGAGAACCGTGGAGAGTTGCCGCATAAGCTTCGCGTCCGGACGCCTGCCCGCTCCGCGGCGCTGCCAATAGTGAATGGCCATGACCAACGCGGTGCCGGACACGACGGCGGAGACGACGAACACGATCGGGAACAGCCCGCCGAACCACATGCCCCGGGCCTTGACCACGGCGAAGATCGTGCCGGTGCCGCCGTGGACGCCGAAGATGGCCAGCGGCACCCCGATGATGCCGAGGATCCGCATCCACTTGTGTCCCTTGGTCGGGTCGCTGATGCGCCGCTGCACCCTGATCGCGATCACCAGTTCGGCAATCAACAAGACGATGTAGAGGGTGTAGAAGCGCACCTCCCACGACAGCGGGGAAGTCCAGTGGAAGAACAGCAAAGTGATGAGCGCTCGGTCGACGCGGCCGAGGTCCAAGCCGATGAAGGCCAAGGCGACGCCCATGCTCACGATGGCGGACAGCAGCGCGGCCCGCCCGATCTTCTCGAACTGATGCATGCCGAAGACATAGATAAGGCTCGAGAGCAGAAAAGCGCCGGCCGACAGGCCAACGAAATAGATATAGAAGGCCACCCAGGCGCCCCAGGGCATCTGGGAGGTGAGGTCGGTGACCGCCAGGCCTTGGGTGATCCGGGCGATCATGAACCAAGCACCAGCCAGCAGGACGATGCCGAGGAAGGCATACCAGAGCTTGCGGTTCCTGGGTGTCAGGAACGGTTCCTTCGCTGCGGGGCTCCACCACCGACGAGTCCTCCTGGACTGCGCAGCCGGGGACTGGGTGGTGGCAGTTTCATGCGTCGCGGTCATCGTGTCACCTCAGGTAATAGACGCGTGGCTGCGTACCGACTTCTTCTTTGAGTCGGAACGCGCGCGGGCTTGCGGCCAACTGGCTGACCAGCGAGTTGGGATCGTTGAGGTCGCCGAAGTAGCGAGCATCGCCGATGCAGGTCTCACAGCAGGCGGGTTCCTCACCCCGCTCCAGACGGTGCATGCAGAAGGTGCACTTGCGGACGGTGCCGTAGGGCGCTTTCCACTTCTTGCGATCCCCGAGCTCCACGCCGTATTCCGGCGACTGCAAGGCGTCGGCACCCTGCATCTCGTCGGCATAGGTCTCGCCGAAGTCGAAGCTCCGGGCGCCATAGGGACAGGCGGTGATGCAATAGCGACACCCGATGCATCGGTCCTTGTCGATGACCACGATCCCGTTGTCATGTTTGTAAGTCGCGTTGACCGGACAGACCGTCACGCAGGGCGGGACGTCGCACTGCATGCACGGGCGCGGAATGTTGACTCTGCGCACATTCGGATAGGTTCCGGTCTCCTCTTCCACCACGACGTTGTAGGAGACGCCCGGGGGTGTGCGGTTCTCCGCCTTACAGGCAACCGTGCAGGAGTCGCATCCAACGCACTTCTGCAGGTCGATCACCATGCCCCACCGCGGACCAGGGGACGGATTCGCCATTGATCTTTCCTCTGCGTTTACTGTCGATCCGACTTTTTGGCAATGACAATAGATGCCAACAGTAACATAAAGGATTCTGAATTTTGTTGGCCGGGAACCCTCGACCTTTCTCAGCATCCCGTTGGGCGCGGGGCTCGGGGCGCGGTCTTTGACAGAACGATAAGCTGGCCCGGTGGGGACAGAGACGACCGAGGAGACCGCAGAGCTACCGGTGCTCAGCGCCCCCGCAGACCCACTTGGCGATGTCGTTGACTCCCCCGCCGCCCTCACGGAGGCCATCGACCGGCTGCGCACAGGGAGCGGACCCATCGCGATCGACGCAGAACGCGCCCAGGGCTATCGCTATTCGGCCCGGGCCTACCTCATCCAGCTCCGCCGCACCGGTGCGGGAACCATGCTGATCGATCCCGTCCCGTTCACCGATGGCGAGACCCCCGCTGACTTCGGGCCGCTCGAGCAGGCGATCGGCGGCGACGAATGGATCATTCACGCTGCGACCCAGGACATCCCCTGTCTGGCCGAGGTCGGCCTGATTCCCACCCGCTTGTTCGACACGGAGCTGGCAGGACGCCTGCTGGGGCTGCCGCGGGTGGCCCTCGGCACCCTCATCGAAACCTATTTCGGCCAGAAGCTCCTCAAGGAACACTCGGCAGCCGATTGGTCGACCCGGCCGCTGCCGGAGGACTGGCTCACCTATGCAGCGCTCGACGTCGAGCTGCTGATCGAACTCCGCGACGTGTTGGCGGCCGAACTCGAGACAGCTGGCAAGGCCGAGTGGGCTGCACAGGAGTTTGCCCACTTGGCGGCAAAGGCTGCCGAACCGCCCTCCCAGCGGGTCG
>DUOB01000084.1 GCA_012839035.1 Propionibacterium sp. | reverse complement strand
GATCGCCAGCGCGGTGACCACGATGGTGAGGTGGGTCTCGATCGCTTCACGGGTGCGGTGAAAGATCGGCCGGGCCGCGAGATCAGTCTTGGACATCCGAAACGACTGCTCGACCCGCCACAACTCGTGATAGCTGGCGATGACCTCCTCAGCGCCCATCACGTCCGCGGTGATGTTGGTGATGTAGCCCTTCAACCCGACCAGGTCCTCCGCACGCTGCAGCAGGTCTTCATCCAGAGTGGCCTTTTGGCCGGTGGTCTTGACGAACCGGACCTTCTTGGCCGGCTTGGCCCCGTCCACCACGGCCTGAGCCCGCTCGCGTTGCGCAGCGAGGGTGTGGCGGTCGCGGACCGCGCGCTTGTGAGAGTACTGCCAGACCGCCCGCCACGCCGTTGGATATGTCTTCGGGTTCCAGACCGGCTCGGCCCGGGTCGTCAGCCGCTCCGGATCCACCTTGGCGGCGGTGGTGGTGATGGTGTCGATGATCTGGCCGTCGGTGAACGCGTTGCCGTGCCAGTGAAAATACTTGGCCAGGTCCAGCGGAGCCTTGGTCACCCGCGACCCCACGATGAACCGTAGGTTGGCCTCGTCGATCGCGGTCAGGTTCGACGCGGACAGCATCCCGGCATCAGCGACCACGACCAGGTCAGCCACGTCATGGCGCTCCTGGAAGGCCTCCAAGACGGGGATGATGGTCTGGGTCTCGGCCTTGTTGCCCTCGAAACAGGCAATCTCCAACGGGAACCCGGTCCGGTCGACCAGCAACCCGACCACGATCTGCGGGTCCACCCGGCGTTCCTTGGAGTAGCCGACCTTGCGCAGTGTGTCTTCGGTATCGGTCTCGAAATACAACGTGTTGGGTCGGTCCGGGGCGCGGTGACAGCGTTACCACTGTCCCGTTTCCCCGGACCGCCCGCCGAACCCGCCGTGCGCCTTTCAACGCAACGGGCTCTCCACGAGGACGATGCCGTTCAACTGGCTGTGGCGATCGGGCCGTAGGGGTTGGGGATGCGGGTTCCTCGGTACCAGTAGCGGCGAATGCCTACTCTGGTGGGATCGAAGAGCGCCACCCCCGGTGCTGCGATCGTGCGCCAGCTCCCATCAGGGCGCCGTAGCCATCGCTTCACCTGGCCCCAACTCCAGCGGTGCTGCTCGCGTTGCCACGCCACGATCCGGTTCCAGGTGAAATACCGTAGGAAACCGAACCGTCGCCCAGCAAGCGCGTGACGGAAATAGGCTGTCCATCCACGCAGCGCCGCGTTGACCTCGATGATCACCGCTGCCAGCGGGCGGGGTGATCGGCGAGGGGTCAGATTGCGGATGGTCTGTTTGATCTTCGCGAACGATT
The DNA here is from genome assembly GCA_012839035.1 of Propionibacterium sp. Classification (GTDB taxonomy): domain Bacteria; phylum Actinomycetota; class Actinomycetes; order Propionibacteriales; family Propionibacteriaceae; genus Enemella. Next base: position 26,530 of record DUOB01000084.1, on the reverse strand, counting down.
TCTCGCTGATAAAGACCATGCAGTACCACTTCCCGCTTCCTCGTTGTGGCCGCCACCGGATGTGAAAGCCGAGAAAATCGATTCCCTCGCTCAGGTGAGTAATGCGGGTCTTGGCCTCGGAAAACCGCAAACCGAGGCCCGCCAGCACTACCCGAGCTTGTTCCTGGAGGGCTCTGGCATCATCTTGGCTGCCGTTGGTCATAATGACGAAATCGTCGGCATAGCGCACGATCCGCCAATTGCCCAGCCCGTGGTAGCGCCGCTTGGCCCTGGCCGACTGAGTGGCTTGATCGCCACCGTCAGCCCACGGGGCCATCACGGCCTCGTCCAGCGCGGACAGAGCAATGTTGGCCAACAACGGCGAGATAATGCCGCCCTGGGGCGTTCCCGCCTGTCCCGCGCGTTCCACACCGAGTTCACTCATCACCCCGGCCTTGAGGAACGCCCGAACCAACGCGACCACTTTCTTATCCGAGATCCGTGCCCGCACCCGCGCCAGGATCGCCTGGTGATCGATGTTGTCGAAACATCCTTCGATGTCGGCGTCCAACACCCACCGATACCCGCGGGAGGCGTAGTAATGGATCTCCGCGACCGCGTCATGGGCACGCCGCCGGGGCCGGAACCCGTAGGAGACCGGCAAGAAGTCGGCCTCGAAGATCGGTTCCAGCACCATCCTCAACGACTGCTGCACCACCCGGTCGGTGACGGTCGGGATCCCCAACGGGCGCGACTTGCCACCCGGCTTGGGGATCAGTACCCGCCGTACCGGCGCGGGACGGTAGCTGCCATCTTTGAGGCTCGCGGCGATCCCATCCAGAAACGGCCCCACCTGCTCGGACGAGACGATCTGACGCACGGTGACGCCATCGATCCCGGCCGTGCGGGCCCCCTTGTTGCGTGCCACATGCTCCCACGCCACCTGCAGGTAGCCGGGGTGACACACCAAGTTGAACAAGTCCCCGAACCGCGCGTGGCGGTCGGCTGTCGCCCAACGGTGATACTTGATCTGCGTCCGCGCTACCCGCCCAGCGGTGATCTCCGCCGGCAGAGCGTCGGAGTTCACCCACGCATCTTGCGCCATCGCAGGACCTCCTATCCATCCTCGCTGCCGCCCTTCCCGATGTGTCCGGCTCTCCCGGACTCGCAGTACTACGGCGGCTCCGCCAGCTCCCAGACCGATCGATGGACGACGCACCCAGCCCCAGACCGTGCCGATGGCACCGCCTGTGGGCAGGCCCGGAACCTTCCCATGTTCACTTGCTGCTCGCTCGCCGAAGGAGGCACCCGGCTATCTGCCTGCGGCCCCGTCGATAGCTACTCCGTAGTGATTCACCACCGACCCCGCCCAGCGCCCTAACTCCCACGCTGAGCAGGTCACCCGCTCGTAACTCCAGCAGGTGACGCACCGCGCCCGCCCCCTATCCAGTCGGGTTTGAGGCGGTCATACGTCAAGACAGGTGATCACACCGGTTCCTCGCGTATACCTCTTCGGCACGCTCGCCGCGCCCACGCCATCCGACAGTGCTGACATGCCACGGCTTTGTCAGGGCTGCTCCCACCCTCCCGGTCGTCTCCCCGGTCAGGCTGCCCCCAGCTTCCCAGCCCCTGCTACGGCAGGGACCCTCGACAGAGGCCTCTCACCCCCGTTCGAGCAACAAGCGCCTCATGGCGCACCGTGACGTCGTACAGCAACAGCGACACATCCCCACCGTGGCGGGCCCACACATGGGTGAAACAGGCCTGAGCGATCTGCTCGCGATACTCGCGCGCGGCGCACCGTTTCAAGGTCTTGGTGAAGGTATTGCGGTGCGCCGCGGTGAGCCCGAGTTCGCTCAGCACACGGATGCTGTCCAACTTGGAGGTCGGCTCGACCAGTCTCGCGAGCACGAGCTGGAAGAACGCCTCGTCAGCGATCACAGCGAACCCCAGCCGGTCCCACGAGCCCCGGATCACCTCGATCAGCAGCCGGGAGACCTTGCCCTGGACCACCGCGGCACCGGCCTGGGCACCGGACGTGGTGGGCAGGTCCAGCGTCGGCTGGTTGATATGGAGCTTGTCCTGGCCGATCCGCATCAACGCCGCCAGCTCCGCGTCGGTATGCGCCGAGCCCAGATGCTCCAGAATCCGGCGCTGACCCCGGCGTTTTTCCACGATCTGCACCGCCGTTGCCCCCGACGCCGTCTTCACCTTCCGCAGAAACGGGCTCACCCACCCGATCCTACCCCGGCCGTTAGTGCCCTAAATCAACCCAGCAAATCGCCCTGACAAGCACCGATACCCTCCCGATCCCCCAAATCAGCTAAAGGGTGTGCAACTCAGGAGGGAAACACCCGGTCCCATTCCGAACCCGGAAGTTAAGCCTCTCAGCGCCGATGGTACTGCACACGGGAGTGTGTGGGAGACTAGGACATTGCCGGACAACACACCCCCCACACGGGGGGACAGGTATCGAGGGTCTGGAAACCACCACATGGTTCCCAGACCCTCAACCAATTCACCAGAAGATCGGTCTGCTGTCTGCGCTTTGCTTGCGTGCCCGCGGAAGGGCAGGATTGAGCGGTGGCAGACTTTGAGCGTCCTCGACGACCGCGTAGTGATGGATCCCGTGGCCAAGGGCGTGGGCCGAGCCGCCCACCGCAGCGCTCCGGCGCCGGCAACCGGTCCCAGAGAGGCAGCGGTCGGGACGGACGACGTGACGATCGGCCGTGGCGCGATGACAAGGACGGGGCCTCCCGGTCCGGTCAGCGGCGCGGGGGCAGATTCGATGACCGAGCCGATCGAAGGGGCGAAGGCCGACGCGATCGACGATCGGATGACAAAGACGATCGACGTCGCAGCCGACAGGACAACGACCGGGAGCGGCGCCAGGGCGACCGTGATTCGCGACGTGGCTCCGGGGGACAGCGGTTTGACCGCGACGAACGGCGGCGCTTCGGTGGGGAAGGACGCGGGAGCCGTCGGGACGATCGGCGAGACGACCGCGGCCGGCGGCGGGACTTCCGTGACCGGGAGGATCGGTCAGATCGCTTCGACCGTGATGATTCGCGTCCTTTTGTGCCTGATCCCCCTCTGCCAGACGGGCTGGAGCTCGACCTGAGGGATCTTCCCCGTGGCATGAAGGCTGAGCTGCGTGGGTTGCCCCCCGAGCTGGCCGACAAGGTGGGTCTCCGATTGATGGCGGCAGGACTGCTGCTGGACAGCGACCCCGCTGCGGCGTACGAGCAGGTGAAGGTGGCACGAAGGATTGCCGCACGACTGCCGATCGTGCGTGCAGCGACGGCGGAGGCTGCCTACGCGGCGGGGGACTATCGCGCCGCCCTGACGGACTACCGGACGTTGCGCCGCATGAGCGGGGCCGATGAATACCTGCCGGTGATGGCGGACTGCGAGCGAGCCCTTGGCCGACCCGAGGAAGCGTTGCAGCTCGCCCGGGAGGCCGCCGGACGCCTGGATCCGGCGAGCGCGGTCGAGATGGCGATGGTGGAGGCCGGGGCGCGAGCGGACATGGGCCAACACGCCGAGGCCGCACGACTGCTGGAACGCCAGATCCGGACGACGCAGCAGCAGCGGATCAACGACACGAGCAAGGCACGGCTGCGCTATGCGTATGCCGATCTGCTGCTCGCCCAAGGGCAGCGCGAGCAGGCCCGCGAATGGTTCGTGGCCGCAGCGCAGCTGGACCGGGACGCTGTCACCGACGCGGACGAGCGGGTCGCGGAACTCGACGGCGTCGTCATCGAGTTCGACGACACTGATCAACCCGAGGAAACGGGCGTCGGCGAAGCAACTGACGCCGAGGGCGTCGAGAACACCGGCGAAGCGGTCGCCACTGACGAAGAGGACAATGCGTGAGCTTGATGGACGGGTATGACGCTGCCTTGTTCGACCTGGACGGTGTGGTCTATCTCGGCCCAGTCGCGGTCGACGGAGCGGTGGAGGGATTGGCTGCACTGCGCGAGCGCGGGGCCCGGATCGGATTCGTGACGAACAACGCCGCTCGATCGCCCGAGACCGTTGTGGAGCATCTGGTCGCACTGGGCATCCAGGCGACGGCAACCGATGTGGTGGTGTCCTCCCAAGCGGCGGCTCGGCTGTTGGCCGCACGTCTGCCGGCCGGCTCCCCGATCCTGGTGGTCGGCACCGAAGCCCTGGTGGATCAGATCCGTGGTGTCGGGCTGCGGCAGGTCGAGGAGGGGGAAGAGCCGGTGGCGGTGATTCAGGGGTACCACCCCGACCTTCCCTGGAAGCTCATCGACCGGGCCTGTTTTGCGATCCACGCGGGCGCACCGTGGATAGCCACGAACACGGACTCCACGCGGCCCACGGATCTGGGGCTGGTTCCCGGGGCCGGTGCGCAGATCGAGGCCGTCCGCCGCGCCGTGGGCATCGATCCGGTCGTGGCGGGGAAACCGTTCAGCCCTCTGCTGGAGGAGACGATTCGCCGACTCGATGCCCAACGCCCGATCTTCGTCGGGGACCGCATCGACACCGACATCGACGGGGCCGCCGCTGTCGGCATGGAGAGCCTGTTCGTGTTCAGCGGGGCGCACGGCAAGCGGGATGTGATCGCTGCCGACAATCGGCCGACCCACTTGGGTCGGGATTTGCGTGCGTTGGTCGAGCCGGCGGCCGAGACCGTCGTCGAGGGCGGGGTGGCGATGTCGGGGCCTGCCCGCGTACGCCGCACGGCCACCGCCTGGGACATCGACGCGCCCCGCGATCCTGCTGGGCACCTGGCCGCGTTCCGGGCGCTCACCGCGTTGGTCCCGGCGGGGTCGGACCCGACGGAACCTGCCCTGGCCGCCGCTCTCGCTCAGCTCGACCAGTTGCCCTGATCGCCCACCTGTCGGCTCGGCAGGCCCCGTGCCCGGGAGGGATTCGCTAGCGTGGTGGGGAAACAACGCCACCAGGAGGACCACCGGTGTTACTCGAAGTGCTACGGAACTACATGGATGCGGTCAACGGGGCCACCCGGATGACGCAGCGCAACGCCACAGCGATGGCCCGCCAGATCCTGATTCAGGCGGGGATGGAACCTGCCGCCGACATGGTGCATGAGCTGTCGGAGCAGTTGATCGCGGCTCAGGAAGCCCAGTACGCGATGATTCGCCGGATGATCGACTCCGAAGTCGGTCTCACGATGGAGCGGATGGGCTTCGGCGCCCGGAGCATCGGCGGTGCGGTCGCCCCGGAAGCGGCACCCGAACCCAGGTCCGAGGTCGAGGAGGTCCCAGCCGCCCAGAAGAAGCCAGCGGCGAAGGAGCCGGCGGCCCCGGAACCGGTCCAGGATGAGACCAGCCAGGATGAGACCAGCAAGGATGAGCCCAGCCAGGAGGAGCTCATCAGGGCAGAGCTCGCCAAGAACGAGGAAGCCAAGGCCCCCGCTGCCAAGAAGGCCCCCGCCGCGAAGCAGACCACGGCAGCGAAGGCCCCCGCGACGAAGACCACAACGAAGACCACGGCGAAGAAGACGACTCCCGCCAAGAAGGCGACGGCAACCAAGGCAGCACCGGCCAAGAAGACCGCTGCCAAGGCAGCCCTGGCCAAGAAGGCTCCCGCCAAGACGACCGCCCGGAAGACCACTGCCCGCAAGACCACCGACGGCGGGACCGCATCCTCGTGACAGCGGTCCCGGGACCCCGGCCGGGGCCTGCGCCGCGGCGACCCGACATCGCGGAGGAGCCGCCAGCTCATCCGGAGGTGACCCGGGCAGTGGAGGAACTGGCGCGTGACCTGCCCGCGCTCCCGCTGTCCGAGCACCACGACCGTTTTGCCGCGGTCCTGGAATTGCTGCACACGGTCCTGGAGACCGATGCAGCGTGACCGTGCGCCTCGACACGTTGCTGGTTGATCGCGGCTTGGCCCGCTCGCGCAGTCAGGCTGCTGCGCTGGTGCGTGCCGGCCGCGTCCGTGTCGAGGGCCGGGCGGTGCACAAACCCGGCACCTCGGTGACCGCGGAGGTCGCTCTGGAGGTGGAGGAGGACCACTGGGTGTCCCGAGCCGCGCACAAGCTGCTGGGTGCACTGGACGATCTTGACATCATGGTCCCGCCCCGAGCGCTCGACGCCGGGGCATCGACCGGAGGATTCACCCACGTCCTGTTGGACCGCGGGGCCACGCACGTCTATGCCGTCGATGTCGGCACCGACCAATTGGCGCCCGAACTCCGCCGAGACCCCCGGGTGACCGTCCACGAACGGACCAATCTGCGGCACCTCACGCTCGACCATGTCGATGGTGAGCCCGTGCATCTGGTGGTCGCTGACGTGTCGTTCATCTCATTGACGCTGCTGCTCGAGCCGATGCTGGGCGTCCTCGACCGGACCGGGACCGCGCTGCTGATGGTGAAACCGCAATTCGAGGTCGGTCGCGAGCTGCTCGGGAAAGGTGGAGTCGTCCGTGACCCCGAGTTGCACGCTGCAGCAGTCGCCCGTGTGGCAGCCGCCGCGCGGACTTTGGGTTGGCAGCACATGGGCACAGCCGAGAGCAGACTTCCGGGGCCGGCCGGGAACGTGGAGTTCTTTCTGCACCTTCGCTCGGCTCACCTATGCTGAGCCCCGTGAGAACCCCTATGGATCGTCAAGTCGCTGTTCTCACCCATATTCATCGCCCCGAAGCGGTGGCAGCAGCCTGTCGCTTCATCACCGGCATGACAGAGCAGCAAATTGTGTGCCTCGTGCCGCTGGAGGACCTCGAGACGATGGGTGTTGCCCTTGCGGGCCTCGACGTTCGTCCACTCCCCGACGATCTCCCCCCTGGTGAGGTCGAAGTGGCCGTGGTCTTCGGCGGTGACGGCACGATTCTCCGTGGTGCGGAATGGGCCATGCCTGCGGATGTGCCGCTGCTGGGCGTCAATCTCGGGCATGTCGGATTCCTTGCCGAGGCGGAGTCCTGGGAGATCGACCAGGTTGTTGCCCACGTGGTGGGCCGCGGCTGGACGATGGAGGAGCGCTTCGTCGTCGAGGTCGTCGTCCGGGACCGTGCGGCACGGGACGGCGGCCAGGAGATCTGGCGGTCGTTCGCCGTCAATGAAGTCTCGGTCGAGAAGGCCGACCGGGAACGGATGGTGGAAGTCCTGATTGCCGTGGACGACCGACCGTTGCACCGGTGGGCCTGTGACGGGGTGCTGGTGGCGACACCGACCGGATCGACCGCCTATACGTTTTCTGCCGGCGGTCCCGTCATCTGGCCCGAACTGGACGCACTTCTGCTGGTCCCGTTGAGCGCACACGCGCTGTTTGCCCGCCCTCTCGTCCTCGGGCCCAAATCCACTGTCACGTGTCAGCTCATCGACACGACTCCCGGGAACTCGGGTGTGGTCTGGTGTGACGGTCGGCGGAGCGTCGACCTGGCTGCGGGGATGGAGATCCAGGTGTCCGCGGGATCCCACCGTTTGCGGATGGCCAGAATCGGTATGGCACCGTTCACCGACCGGCTCGTCCGCAAGTTCGGTCTGCGCGTCGAGGGCTGGCGCGGTGCTGCCGAACAGCGCAACAACAATGGACCGGACGACACCGGGTCGGAGCAGCAGCCGTGATCAGTGAGCTCCGTATCCGGGACCTGGGTGTGATCGAGTCGGCGACCCTGGAGCTCGCTCCCGGGTTCACTGCCGTGACCGGTGAGACCGGTGCGGGCAAGACCATGATCGTGACCAGCCTCGGGCTTCTCCTCGGGAGCCGCGCGGATTCCGGCGCCGTGCGCCGGGGCGCGGACCGGGCTCGCGTCGAGGGCACCTTCACTGCCTTGCCCGACGATGTCGGCGTACGCGTCGCAGAGGCGGGTGGTGAGATCGACGATGGGGCGCTCCTGGTTGCCCGGCAGGTGACGAGCAGCCGATCGCGGTGTTTCCTGGGCGGGGCCGGCGTACCCGTCTCGCTCGCCGCCGACATCACCGCCGACCTGGTGACGATCCACGGACAGTCCGAACAACTCAAGCTCGCGGCACCGGATCGGCAGCGCGAGATTCTGGACCGGTACGCGGGCAGTGGGCTCGCGACGGACTTGGCCGCCTATCGGCGCGACTGGTCCGACAGGCAGTCCGCGCGGGCCGAGCTCACGGAGCTCCGGGACCATGCTCGGGAACGGGCACGCGAGGTCGACCTGCTGCAATTCGGCCTCACCGAGATCGAACAGGTGGAACCGCAGCCGGGGGAGGACCGGGAGCTGGCGGAGGAGGCCGACAAGCTGCAGGCGATCGATGATCTCCGGCTGGCGGCACATACCGCTGTCGTGGCACTGGCCGGCGACGAGGACTCCATCGACGCCGGGTCCGCTCTCACCGCTGCCGCGGTCGCCCGCAAGAGCCTCGGGGACGCGGCGGACCGGGATGACGCGCTCGCACCCCTCGCGGAGCGTGCGACGGATCTGCAGGTGTTGACCTCGGAACTCGCGCAGGACGTGGCGGCGTACCTCTCCGATCTCGAGGCCGACCCCAACCGACTCGAATGGATCGCCGAACGCCGCGCGGCCCTGCAGGGGCTGACCAGGAAGTATGGGGAGACGATCGACGACGTGCTCGCCTGGGCGCAGGCGTCCGCCGCGAGGTTGGGGGAGTTGTCCTCCAGCGACGACCGCATCGACGAGCTGGCCGCCCGAGTGGAGGCCCTCGACCGCGCTCTCGCGACGCGCGCGGCCGCGATCACCGAACACCGTCAGCAGGCGGCCGACCGGCTCGCCGAGGCCGTCCGCGAGGAACTGACCGCGTTGGCCATGCCCCATGCCCGCCTCGAATTCGCCCTCGAGCCGCTGGCCGATCTCGGCCCCCACGGCGGCGAACAGATCGTTCTCCAGTTCACCGCGAATCCGGGCAGCGAGCCCCGGCCCATCGGCAAGGTCGCCTCCGGCGGTGAGCTGTCCCGCATCCGCCTGGCGCTCGAAGTGGTCCTCGCCCAGGACTCGGACACGGGGACGTTCGTCTTCGACGAGGTGGACTCCGGGGTCGGTGGCGGGGTGGCGATCGAGATTGGTCGGCGGCTGGCCAAACTCTCGCGGCACGCGCAGGTCATCGTGGTCACGCACCTCGCCCAAGTGGCGGCTTTTGCCGATCGTCATCTGGTGGTGCGCAAGGCGTCCGACGGGCAGGTGACGACGTCCGGAGTCCATCGGCTGGACGACGAGGACCGGGTCGCCGAGCTGGCTCGCATGATGGCGGGCCTGGAGGATTCCGAAACGGCGCTTGCCCACGCGCGCGAGCTGCGGACACTGGGTGGACGTGACTGAACCCGCCCCACCGCATGATGCACGCGTGACGACCACCAGTGAGGACACCGACCGGCGCTATTTCGATGCCGGTCGTTGCCCGGTGTGCGGTGCCTCGCGCACGGGCGAGCAGTGTGCCGGCTGCGGGATCTCGTACGCCGACCCCCGGGTTTCCGCCCTCGGCCAGGTGCTGCTCCGGGCCGATGCGATCCGTCATGAGCTCCTGCGCCGACCGACGTCTCCGCAGCCGGGACAGCCGCAGCCTGGCCTTCCGCAGTCAGCGACTGCGCCGTCGCGTCGTGTCACGGGGAAGCGTGCGCGCACCAGGAAGCCGCCCTCGGTCGGATGGATTCTGCTCGGCGTGGGCGCGCTGTGTCTCACCGTGGCCGCGGCGGTCTTCGTCGCCGTCACCTGGGGCAGCCTCGGGTGGCCCGTGCGGGCCGTGATCATGCTCCTGGTCACGGGAGTGTCCGGAGCGCTGTCCGAGGTCACGCGACGCAAGCGTTTGCGCGCCTCCGCCGAGACCCTGACCGCGGTGACGGGTCTCCTGCTGCTCATGACGCTCATCGCCGGTACCCGCATGTTCCCCTGGAGTCCCTGGGCGTTCCCGATCGTTTTCACGGTCCTGCTCGGCGTCTCCGTGGTCACCGACCGGTGGCATGCCCGGAAACGGGACAGTCTCTGGGGAGTCGACAACTTCGCGGCCGTGTCGTGGCCGCTGCTGTTCGGTTCCATGAGCCTGGCGGCCGTGACCGGTCACGCCCTGGTCTATGCCGGGGCGGTGACGGCCGCCCTGGCGGCCCATCTGTGGTGGTTCCGCGGCCGGATGGTCGTGGCCCGGTTCTCCGTCTGGGGCGTGGGGATTCTCGCGGCGCTGATGCTCACCGGTCAGGGACTTTACGGGATCGCGCGGGGCCCTGCGACGGCCGGCTGGCGGGTGCTTTTCGTGCTGGTCGTGGCGGCGCTGCTGGTCAGGCTGAGCCCGCAGCGAATGGTTCGGCGGATCGCTGCCGCGGTCGCGGGTGCCCTGGGCTCGGGGATCCTGCTGGCGCTGGCCGCGCGGGCACCCTTCGGGCAACTCGCGTGGCTGAGTCTGCCGGTCCTCGTCGTCGGCCTCGTCGCGTGGCTCCGGGCACGACGCGGCGACGAGTTGTCGGTCTCCCTCCGGTACGCCGGCCTGGGCTGGCTGGTGCCGTCAGGCGCGTTCGGCGTGACTCTGGTGCTGGCCGCGTTCGGGCGGATGCTCGTCGGCCCGAGCAGCGCGGGCACCGGCCCGTTCTGGATGCTGAGCAGCGTGGGCGTTGTGGGATTGGCACTGACCGCCGCCGTTCTGCGCACGCGGGCCCGGGCCACGTGGACGCTGCATCCGGGCGATGCCGGCATTCTGTTCAGCACGTGGCTGGTGCCGTTCGTGCTCATCTATGGCACTAACCGTCTCGCTTTCGCGGTGTTGGCGCTCGCGCTCATCGGGATGTTGCTCCACGCCCACGCCAGTCGGCGGAGCATCCCCTTCTGGTGCGGGGCCGCCCTCGCGGGCTGGTTGTTGCTCCTGGCGTCAGCCGGTGGGCGGATCTCTCCGGCGGCGCTGCTCGTGGTGGGGCTCGCTGCCCTGACCTGGGGCTATGGGCAACGCCGGTGGCGGTTGGGCGCCCAGGTCGTCGGTTGGCTCGTCCTTCCCCTGTCGTTGGTGATGCTGCACGACACGCTGGTGCTCCTGGGGCTGACTCCGGTGCGGGCCGATGCCGTCCGTCTCCTGCTGGTCGCGCTGTTTGCCGCGGTGGTGCTGGCCACCCACCAGTGGTGGTGGCTGGGTGGCCGCGACCGGTCGATCGTCGAGATCGGTGCCCTGTTCTGGGCAGGGGTGTCCGTGCTCATCGGCATCACCCTCGGCCGGCCGACAGTCGTGGCCGCGTGCCTCGCGGTCGTCGGGGTTGCCCTGGTCGTCGCGGGCCTGTCCCGGGGCCGGCGCGGCTATCGCTGGGCGGCGATCGGCGTACTCACCCTCGCGAACTGGACGCTGCTCGCCAGCCGGGACGTCCTGGTCCTGGAGTGGTGGACACTACCGACCGCGGCCGCGCTGCTGACCGTTGGCATCGTCGTGCTGCGACGCAACGGGACTGCCAGTTCGTGGCGTGCGCTGCTGCCCGGTCTCGTCTTCGGTCTCGTGCCGAGCGCCATCGTGGCGCTGGGTGATCCGGTCAGTTGGCGGGCCCTCCTCGTCGGCCTCGCCGCGGTGACCCTGATCCTGGTCGGGTTCTTCCGGCACTTGGCCGCCCCGCTGGTGGTGGGCGCCGTCGTGCTGTCGGCGTTGGCGCTGGCGGAACTGTGGCCGTTGGTGGCGTACGTGCCCCGGTGGGCGCTGCTCGCCGTCATCGGTGCGCTGCTGGTCGCGATCGGTGTCCGCTGGGAGGCCCGATGGCACGATCTGCGTCGCGCCGGCGGCTATCTGCGCAGCCTGCGCTGACCCCTGGGAGAGCATCCGGTCGCTGGATCATCGGCGGCCGCGTAGGCGAAACCCGCCGGTTCGGGCTAGGCTGAAACCCCGTGGGAAGCGCCAAGAAGACCAAGCACGTATTCGTGACCGGAGGCGTCGCCTCCTCGCTCGGCAAGGGCCTCACGGCCTCAAGCCTCGGCAGCCTGCTGATCGCCCGCGGTCTGCGGGTGACCATGCAGAAGCTGGATCCGTATCTCAACGTCGATCCAGGCACGATGAATCCGTTCCAGCACGGGGAGGTCTTCGTCACCGAGGACGGTGCGGAGGCCGATCTCGACATCGGCCACTATGAGCGCTTCCTCGACGTCAATCTCAACGCGGACGCCAACGTGACGACGGGCAAGGTCTATTCGACCGTCATCACCAAGGAACGCCGCGGTGACTTCCTCGGCGACACCGTGCAGGTGATCCCGCACATCACCAATGAGATCAAGGACGAGATGCTGGCGATGGCCACGCCGGGCATCGACGTCGTCCTCCACGAGATCGGCGGCACCGTCGGCGACATCGAATCCCTGCCGTTCCTGGAAGCCGCCCGGCAGGTGCGTCGCGACGTGGGCCGGGAGAACTGCTTCTTCCTGCATGTGTCCCTGGTGCCCTATATCGGGCCGTCCAAGGAGCTCAAGACCAAGCCCACCCAGCATTCGGTGGCCCAGCTGCGACAGGTCGGCATCCAGCCCGATGCCATCGTCTGCCGCGCGGACCGGGACCTGCCGGAGAGCATCAAGCGCAAGATCGCCCTCATGTGCGATGTCGAGGAGGAGGCGGTGATCTCCTGTCTCGACGCCCCGAGCATCTATGACATCCCCAAGGTGCTGCACCGCGAAGGCCTCGACGCCTATCTCGTGCGGCGCCTGGATCTGCCGTTCCGGGACGTCGAGTGGACGATGTGGAACGACCTCCTCGATCGGGTCCACAACCCCACCAGCGAGGTCACGGTGGCTCTGGTCGGGAAGTACATCGACCTCCCCGACGCCTATCTCTCCGTCGTTGAAGCGCTGCGCTCGGGTGGATTCGCCAACCGGGCGAAGGTCATCATCCGCTGGGTCGCCTCCGACGAGTGCGTCACCACCGAGGGGGCCCGCAAGAACCTGTCGGACGTCGACGCGGTCTGTGTCCCCGGCGGGTTCGGCATCCGGGGGGTGGAGGGCAAGCTGGGTGCGCTTCGGTACGCCCGGGAGAACCGCATCCCGACCCTCGGCCTGTGCCTCGGTCTGCAGTGCATGGTCATCGAATATGCGCGCAACGTCGTCGGCATCGCGGGGGCGGCCTCGACCGAGTTCGATCCCGACACCGACAATCCGGTGATCGCCACGATGGCCGAACAGGTCGACGTCCTGTCCGGCGGCGGGGACATGGGGGGAACCATGCGCCTCGGCTCCTATGACGCGGACCTGACCCGCGGTTCGATCGTGGCCGGGCTCTATGGGGTGCATCATGTGGCCGAGCGCCACCGCCACCGCTATGAGGTCAACAACACCTATCGGGAACAGCTCGAGAAGGCCGGACTGGTCATCTCCGGCACCAGCCCCAACGGGGCCCTGGTGGAGTTCATCGAGCTCCCGAGCGATGTCCACCCGTTCTATGTCGCGACCCAGGCGCACCCGGAATACAAGTCCCGCCCCACCAAGGCACACCCCCTCTTCAATGGACTGATCCGCGCCGCGCTCCGCCATCAGCGCGCCGGTCGCCTCTGGGAGGACGACGAACCCGACAGCGGGGAGCAGACGGACACAACCGAAGACAGCGGAAGCTGCAGCAATGACTGATCCGACCCGGATCCCAGTGCGCCGCGCAGCCGAGGACACCCCGGAACTGTGGCCGGTCCGGCGACGGGAGGTGCTGGCCCGCGGACGCCTGTTCGACTATTTCTCCGACACGGTCGAGATGCCGAGCGGGGACACCATGCGACGCGACTTCATCGACCACACCAGTGCGGTGGCGGTGATCGCGCTCGACGACGATGAGCACATGGTCGTCGTGCACCAGTACCGTCACCCGGTCGGTTTCCGACTCATCGAACCTCCTGCCGGGCTCCTCGATCAGGACGGCGAGGGCTGGCTTCGGGCGGCGCAGAGGGAGCTCGCCGAGGAGGCCGGTCTGGCGGCGGACGACTGGCGGCTCCTGGTCGACATGATGACCACGCCCGGTGGCGTCAACGAATCCATCCGCATCTATCTGGCCCGTGACCTGCGTGCCGCCGGTGCCCCGGACGGGTTCGAGCCCGAGGGGGAAGAGGCGCATATGGACGTGCTGCGCGTACCCGTCGACGACCTCCTCACCGGAATCCTCTCCGGCCGCCTGCAGAGCCCGTCGCTCGTGGCGGGGGTGCTGGCGTACGCAGCGGCTCGCGACAAGCTCGACCGGCTGCGGCCGGCGGATTCCCCATGGCCCGCCCGGGGCCAGGTCGAGCGGATGCGGGCCGCGGCCCCGGAGACACCGGCCGACTGAACCGATGGCGAACCCGGTCGAGCGTCTGATCGCCACCTATCTGGACCATCTGCATGTCGAACGCGGGCTCTCCGGACACACCGTGGCCGGCTATCGGCGGGATCTCGGCCGCTATGCCGAACACCTGGCCGCACAGGGCATCACGGATGCCGATGCGGTCACCCCCGCACACATCACCGCCTACGCAGTGGTGCTGGGGGAGACGCTGGCCCCCGCCAGCGTGGCCCGCGCCACCGTCGCGGTACGCAGCCTGCACCGCTTTGCCGTCACCGAAGGGCTCACCTCCCACGACCCGGCTGCCACGATCAAACCGGCCCGCCAACCGCAGCGACTGCCCAAGGCGCTCCCTCTGGACCAGGTCCAGGCGCTGCTCGCGGCACCGGACACATCCCAGCCGGAAGGGTTGCGTGACGTCGCGCTGCTGGAATTGCTCTATGGCACCGGCGCACGGGTTTCCGAGATCATTGGGCTCGACGTCGACGACGTCGCCCGGCTCGTCGGCAGGGACGCCGATCCGGCCATGGGACTCCGGCTCCTCGGCAAAGGAGACCGGGAACGGATCGTGCCCCTCGGCAGCTATGCGCGGGCGGCGATCGACGCCTGGTTGGTGCGTGGACGACCCGGCTTTGCCACCCGCAGCCGCGGCGGTTCACCGCCGGCACTGTTCCTGAATGCCCGGGGAGGGCGACTGTCCCGCCAGAGTGCCTGGGCAGTCCTCCGGGCGTACGCGGAGAAGGCCGGGATCACCGCCGACATCTCGCCCCACACCCTCCGGCACAGCTATGCCACCCACCTGCTCGACGGTGGCGCGGACGTGCGCGTGGTGCAGGAACTGCTCGGGCATTCGTCGGTGACGACGACGCAGATCTATACGATGGTCACGGTGGATCACCTGCGTGAGACCTATCTGACGGCCCACCCGCGCGCGTACTAGGCTCAAGGGGTCCGCCGCTTGGAACAAATGGCGAGCGACATCCACCCTCGACCCGAGAGGATCCCTCCGTGGCAGCACCCGATCGGAACCGGACCGGCACCCCCGAGCCGACGGGTCCCCTGTTCGACGTCGAGCAGCCACCCGAGGAGGAAACCGACCCGTTGGGCCCCACCGGCCGGCCGTGGCCCGACCTGCCGGAGCCGCCCGCCCCCGGTCCCGGTCCGAAGCGGGCGCTGATCCTGGCCATGTGCAACCAGAAGGGTGGGGTCGGCAAGACCACCACGACGATCAACCTTGGTGCCGCGCTCGCCGAAACAGGTCGGAAAGTGCTCCTGGTGGACTTCGATCCCCAGGGGTCGCTGTCGGTGGGTCTGGGCATCAACCCCCATACGCTGGACGTCAGTGTCTACAACCTCCTGCTCACCCGCGACACGGATGTCGACGACGTGATCGACGAGACGATCGTCGAGGGCATGGACATCCTGCCCTCCAACATCGACCTGTCCGCGGCCGAACTCCAACTCGTGTCCGAGGTGGCCCGGGAACAGGTGTTGAGCCGGGTCCTGGATCGGGTCCGTGACCGCTACGACGTGATCCTGATCGACTGTGCGCCATCGCTCGGACTGCTCACGATCAACGCGCTCACCGCAGCCGACGGGGTGATCATGCCGCTGGAGTGCGAGTTCTTCGCGCTGCGGGGGATCGCCCTGTTGACCGACACGATCTCCAAGGTGCAGGAAAGGCTGAATCCGGGTTTGGAGATCACGGGGATCCTCGGCACAATGTATGACTCGCGCACGTTGCACAGTCGTGAGGTGCTCGAGCGCGTCGTCCAGGCATTCGGTGAGGTGGTTTTCCACACCGTGATCCGCCGGACGGTGAAATTTCCCGAGACGACGGTCGCGGGAGAACCCATCACGACATATGCGTCGTCCTCACCAGGGGCCGAGGCATACCGTTCCCTGGCCCGGGAGGTGCTCCACCGATGCCCCGCAAAGTGACCTTGCCCGGCTCGAGCGATCCACTGCGTGAGGCAGAGCTCGCCGGCCGCGCCCCCGCCGACGTATCGACGTCGCGAGGAACCGGCCGGGTGCGCCACGAAGAAAAGATCACGGTCTATGTGAGCCGGGAAGAACTGCTCCGGCTCGAACAGGCACGCCTGAGTTTGCGAGCCGACCACGGACTCGCGGTCGACCGTGGACGGATCGTGCGGGAAGCCGTGGCCGCAGCCCTGGACGACTTCGACGCCAAGGGCAGTGAGGCCGACCTGTTGCACCGCCTCGCAGGGTCGTGACATCGGCGGAGGATTCCGACGTCGACGCGGCCTCCGACTTCACCCTGCACCTCGACAACTTCGAGGGCCCTTTCGATCTGTTGCTCCAACTCATCGCCAAGCATGAACTCGACATCACCGAGGTCGCGCTGTCCCGGGTGACCGACGAGTTCATCGCTCACATCAAGGCTGCCGGAGCCGTGTGGGACCTGGAGAAGACGAGCCATTTCCTCGTCGTCGCCGCCACCCTGCTCGATCTCAAGGCAGCCCGCCTCCTCCCGGACGGTGAGGTGGAAGGGGAGGAGGATCTCGCACTCCTCGAGGCACGCGACCTCCTGTTCGCCCGACTGCTGCAATATCGCGCCTTCAAGCAGGTGTCCTTCTGGATGGCGGACGTGTTGGCGGCGGAGCGACAGCGGTACGCGCGACCCGGGGGCCTCGAGCCCCAATTCGCGGGGCTGCTGCCCGAGGTCCGGATCCGGATCACGCCCGACCAGCTCGCCGCGCTCGCCGGGGCGGCCCTGACACCCAAAGAAGCCGTCCAGGTGTCCCTGACCCACCTTCACGCCCCCACCGTGAGCGTCCGGGAGCAGGCGGAGCTGTTGGTCGACCGATTGCGTACGCGACGGACGCTGAGCTTCCGCGCCCTCATCGCCGACTCACCCGACCGGCTCACAACCGTCTGCCGCTTCCTCGCGCTGCTGGAACTTTTCCGCGAGCGCGCGGTGGGCTTCGAACAGGACACCCCGCTGGGAGAACTCGTCGTGCGCTGGACCGGCTCCGACGACATGACCCTGGACATCTCCGACGAATTCGACGACGATCCCGAACCGCAGGCCCCTGCCGAGGAAGCCCATGACTGATCCACACCACCCCGCGGGCCCCCACACTGCGGGCCCCCACAACGCGGATCCCTTGCCCCTGACGTCCCTGACCGATCGACAGCTCTCCGGAGCCGTGGAAGCGCTGCTGCTCATGGCGGAGGAACCGATCGCGGCCGTCACCCTGGCCGAGGCGGTCCGCGAGCCCCTCGAGCGGGTCACCGCGACGCTGCAGGAGCTGCGGGACTTCTATGACCGCACGGAACGCGGGTTCGAGCTGCGGCATGTGGGAGGGGGCTGGCGCTATTACACCCGCGCGGAACACGCCGACCTGATCGGCCGCTGGCTGGTCGACGGGCGACACGCCGGCCTGTCCCAGGCGGCACTGGAGACGCTCGCGGTCATCGCCTATCTCCAGCCCATCTCCCGCAGCCGAGTGGCCGCCGTCCGGGGCGTGAGCGTGGACGGCGTGATCCGCACGCTCACCGCCCGAGGCCTGATCGCCGAATCCGGGACGGATGAACACTCCGGCGCGATGCTGTTCGCAACGACCCCGTTGTTCTGCGAGAAGATGGGTCTGGCCTCGCTCGCGGATCTGCCGCCGTTGGCGCCCCACCTGCCCGATGCGCTCGATCTCGAGGCCGAACTCGCCCGGGAAGCCGCCTTCGCGTCGGACGCCCCGGCCGGCGACTCGACGACCGACAACTCAACGACCGAGGAGACCCATGACTGAGGAAGCCCGCGAGGGTGTGCGCCTGCAGAAAGTTCTCGCCCAGGCGGGCGTCGCCTCGCGACGGGCCGCAGAGATGCTGATCGCCGAGGGACGGGTCGAGGTGAACGGGAAACCGGTGGTGGAGCAGGGCCTTCGGGTCGATCCCGAACGCGACCACATCCGGGTCGACGGTTCGCGCATCCCCAGCGCCCGCCGGCACGTCTATTTCGCCCTCAACAAGCCCAAGGGGGTCGTGTCGACGATGGAGGACCCCGAGGGCCGCCCCACGCTGGGCGACTATGTGCCCCGCAACGCGCCACGACTGTTCCATGTGGGCCGGCTGGACTTCGACACCACCGGCCTGATCCTCATGACCAACGACGGTGATCTCACCCAGCGGCTGTCACACCCCTCCTACGAGGTCCCGAAGACCTATCTCGCCGACGTCGATGGGGTGATGGACAACCATGCGCTCAAACGGCTCGAGAAGGGCGTCACGCTCGAGGACGGGTTCGTGAAGGCGGACCGGGTCAAGCTGGTCTCGCGGCATCCGTCGAGCGAACGCACGATGGTCCAGGTCACCCTGCACTCGGGCGCCAACAGGGTTGTGCGCCGCATGCTCGACACGGTCGGGTTCCCGGTGCGCAAACTGTCCCGGATCGCCTTCGGTCCCATCCGGCTCGGCACGCTGCCCGTGGGGGAGACCCGCGAGCTGACGAGGGAAGAACTCGGGAAGCTGTTGGACGCGGCCAGCATGTGATGCTTGGGGCCCCTGGGCCTGATCGTCGGTTGGCCCGGGCGGATAGCCTGCGGGCACCGGGATCCCGGTGCGGGCGAGGAGGCACGATGGAGCAGCCGTTCCTGACCAGGCGCATCTATGGTCTGGAGACCGAATTCGGGGTCATCTGTCACACGCTCGGCCATCGCCGGCTGAGCGCGGACGAGGCGGCCCGGCACCTGTTCAAGGACGTGGTCGCCTGGGGGCGGTCGAGCAACGTGTTCCTGGCGAACGGATCGCGGATCTATCTCGATGTGGGGTCGCACCCCGAGTACGCGACCGCCGAGTGCGATGACATCGACGAACTGATCGCCCATGACCGGGCGGGCGAGCGCATCTTCCACGAGCTGGCCCAGCGGGCCGACCACCGTCTGCGCGAGGAGGGGATCGAGGGTGAGCTCTTCCTGTTCAAGAACAACACCGACTCCCACGGCAACTCCTATGGCTGCCATGAGAACTATCTGATCGGCCGAACCCGCGAGCTCGCGCCGATCACCGCGTTCCTCGTGCCCTTCCTGGTCTCCCGCCAACTCATCTGTGGCGCCGGCAAGGTGGCCCCGAACGGTGAGTTCCGGGTGTCCCAGCGCGCGGATCACATGTGGGACGGCGTGTCGTCCGCCACGACCCGCATGCGTCCTATGATCAACACGCGCGACGAGCCGCACGCGGATCCCGGGCGATTTCGTCGGCTGCACGTGATCATCGGCGACTCCAACATGAGCGAAACCTCCACGTGGCTCAAGATCGGCAGCACCGAACTCATCCTCCGGCTGTTCGAGTCCGGCACCGCGCTGCGCAATCTGGCCCTGGAGAACCCGACCAGGGCTGTGCGGGACCTGGCCCGCGATCCGTTCGGTCGCACGGAGGTGGTGCTGGCCACGGGTCGTACCATCACCGGGCTCGAGCTCCAGCAGGTCTATCTCGGGGCCGCGCTTGATCTCGTCGAGCGAACCGGTGAGCCCGGACCCCGGCTGCGCGCGGTGCTCGACCTCTGGCAGCGGGTGCTCACTGCCCTGGAGGCGCAGGACACGACCCCGTTGGAGACCCACGTCGATTGGGCCATCAAACGCCGACTCCTGCAGCGCTATGCGGATCGCCACTCACTGCCGTGGTCCGATCCCCGGATCCAACAGCTCGATCTGGCCTATCACGACATCGCGCCCGGGCGCGGGCTCTTCAGCCTGCTGGAGGACCGCGGAGCGGTCAGCCGCGTGACCGACGAGGACACCGTCGAGCGGGCGCGCACGGAGCCTCCCCAGACGACCCGCGCCCGGCTGCGGGGGGCCTTCGTCTCCGCAGCCCAGGCCGTGGGGGTCGACTATTCCGTGGACTGGACCACCCTCAAGGTCAATGAACCGCCGCCCAGGGCGTGGCGAGCGCCGGACGTCCTGCCCAGCGCCGGTGCCGCGGACGATCTCTATGTGCCGGTCATGTGCAAGGACCCGTTCGCGGCCACGGACGAGCGCGTGGACCGGCTGCTCGAGCTGCTCGCCAGGAGCGGGTCGCGCGACGGTTGATCAGGGGCCCGGCGCGGACTATCCGGTAGCGTGGCAGCCTGAGCCGTCCCGACCGGCGCTCACCCGACCATTGCTCGATCGAAAGCTGGACCGTTGAAACTTCGCGCCCTCATCCCCACCTCGCTGGCTGTTGCCCTGCTCGCACTCTCGGGGTGTGGATCGGACCAGAACGCGTCGGAGCCGGCGCCCGATCCCGCGGCCGTCGACACGGCGACCCCCGCCGACCCATCACCCGCGGCGGAGCCGACCACCTCGGCGACCGATCTCAAGGGCATCGGGGTCGAGGGTGAGCTCGGTGAGGAGCCGCAGGTCGAGGTGCCGACGCCGTTCGGGGTCGACGAGACGCTCAATCGTGTGGTGATCCCGGGTGACGGGACCACGGTCAGCGCCGGTGGTTTCGTCACCGTGCACTATGTGGGCATCAACGGCCGGACGGGGGAGAAGTTCGACGACTCCTGGAGCCGCGGCGAGCCGGCACAGTTCGCGCTCGACCAGGTCGTCCCCGGATTCGCCAAGGGTCTCACCGGCCAGCAGGTCGGCAGCCGCGTCGTGATCGCGATGCCCGGCGAGGACGGCTATGACGCCAGCGGTGGCAACCCCCAGGCCGGCATCGAGCTGGGCGACACCCTCGTGTTCGTCGTCGACATCACCGATGCACCGCTCGAGCGTGCCGAGGGCGACCCGGTGCCGCCGCGGGAAGGTTTGCCCACCGTCGACTTCGAGGGGGACACACCGAAGGTCACCATCCCGGCGGGCCAGGAAGCCCCCACCGAGCTCATCGTCCAGCCGCTGATCCAGGGCAAGGGCGCCCCGGTCCAGCCGACCGACGCGATCACCGCCCGCTATCAGGCCGTGCTGTGGAAGGACGGCTTGGTCGTGGAGGACACCTATGGTGCCGCCGCCGAGACCCAGCTGCTCTCCGCGCTCATCCCGGCCTGGCAGGAGGGGCTCAAGGACAAGCCGGTCGGTTCCCGGTTGCTGATCGTCTCCCCGCCGGCGCAGGCGTACCCCGAGGACCCCGGCGCGCGCAACCCCAATCCTGCCGCGGGGGAGACCGTCGTCTATGTCGTGGACATCCTGCACGCTCAGGCCGGGGAGTGAGCGAAGACCGTCGGTGTGCGTGGCAGTGCGTCCGGGTCGAAGCGGGTCAACAGCAGGTCCAGCGTCACGGCTTCGCCCTCCGCGCTGAGCCCGAGGCTCTCCCCGATCCACCGCAGCACCCAGGCGGCGTCGCGTCCGGTCGCTGCAAGGTCCGTCAGACTCACCGCACCGTCGCGCTTGGCGAGGCGTACCCCGTCGGGATTCACCACGAGCGGGACGTGCGCGTACGCCGGGACCGTGCCCCCCAACTGCTCGGTCAGCCAGGCCTGCCGGGGCGCTGAGGACAGCAGATCGTCCCCTCGAACCACCTGATCGACCCCCATGGCGATGTCGTCGACGACGACCGCGAGGTTGTACGCCCACACCCCGTCCCCGCGGCGCAGCACGAAATCGTCCACCGGCCCGGTGACCCGGCCCATGAGCTCATCGGCGATCGCGACCCAGGCATCGTCGGCCCGGATCCGCAGTGCAGGCCGGCGGGTGCGGCGCCGTTCGGCCCGTTCGCGCTCGGTGAGATCGCGGCACGTGCCCGGATAAGGCCGGAATCCGTCCGGTTCACCGTGCGGGGCGCTGGCCGCCTGCGCGATCTCACGTCGGGTGCAATAGCACTCATAGACGCGATCGCCCAGCGCGGTGACGGCTGCGGCGTACGCGTCGTGCCGATCCGACTGACGGACCAGCTCGCCGTCGAAGACCAGACCGAGAGCGGCGAGATCGGTGAGCTGACGCGCCTCGGTGCCGTCCGCCGCCCGCACCCGGTCGGTGTCCAGGTCCTCCACGCGCAGGAGAAAATCCCGGCCGGTGCTGCGGGCGAACAACCATGCGAGCACAGCCGTGCGCAGATTGCCGACGTGCAGATCCGACGTCGGGCTGGGCGCGTATCGCCCGGCGGCCATGAAACCTCCTGGTAGCCTCCCGGCTGTCGCCGCGCTCCGTGCGCGAGCCGACCTCCGGCCTGTGAAAGGGGAGCGGTTCAGCATGGCACCTCGCAAATCCGAGCGCATCCTGAACCTCACGATCTGCCTGCTCTCCGCCCGGCGGTTCCTGACGAGGGAGCAGATCCGGGGTGCGGTGGAAGGATACGCAGGGCTGTCCGATGCCGCCTTCGAGCGGATGTTCGAGCGGGACAAGGAGGAGCTCCGGGAGCTCGGGGTGCCGGTTGAGACCGGCACCGAATCCACCTATTTCGGCGACGAACTCGGCTATCGCATTCCGCGGGGTGACTTCGAGCTGCCACCGATCGAGTTCACCGCGGACGAGGCCTCGGCCGTCTCCATGGCCGGGCGCGTCTGGCAGGAGGCCAATCTCGCCGAGTCGACCCAGCTCGCCCTGGCGAAACTGCGGGCAGCCGGCCTCGCGACCCCGACCGAGGGGCAGCTCCTGGCCCCGGCGTCCACAGCGCGCGTCGCAGCCTTCCAGCCGCTGTGGCAGGCCCTCGTCGAAGGGCGCCGGGTGCGCTTCGACTATCGCCGCGCGGGGGGATCGGCGCCCGGCCGGCGCCTGGTGGAGCCCTGGGGGATCGTGTCCCACAAGGGCAGTTGGTATCTCATCGGCCACGACATCGACCGCGCGGACACCCGCATGTTCAAGCTGGCCCGCATCCTCGACGAACCGGTCGCCGAAGGCCCGGCAGGTGCGGTGCAGGTCCCGGACGGACTGGATCTGCGCGCCCTGGCCGACCGCCTCCGGCCGGGCCGACCCGAGCAACAGGCGTTGATCGCCGTGCGGGCTGACCGGGCCCCGTGGGTACGCCGGCAGGGGACTCCGGCGGGAGCTTCCGAACTGCCCGTCCCGGACGGCTTCGAGGCGTACACCGTCCGCTTCAGCGCCGCTGACACGTTTGCCGTTGAGCTCGCGGGTAGCGGCAGTGATGTCATCGTGCTCGATCCGCCGGACCTGCGTGCCCTGGTGCGGGAGCATTTGGCGGGGGCTGTGCGGGCGTTGTCCCAGGAGGAGGCGTCGTGAGCAAGCGGGCCACGGCCAAGGACCAGGTGCTGCGCCTGTTGTCGCTGGTGCCCTATCTGCAGCGGCGACAGGGTGTGCGTGTCGCCGAGGTCGCAGCCGAGTTCGGGATCACTCCCAAGCAGTTGGAGAAGGACCTGGCGGTGCTGTACATGTGCGGGCTGCCCGGGCTCCTGCCCGGCGATCTCATCGAGATCGACATGGAAGGCGTTCAGGGCGAGGGCGTGATCTTCCTCAGCAACGCGGAGTTTCTTGCCCGCCCGCTGCGGTTCACCCCGGATGAAGTGCTGCCGCTGATCCTCGGCCTGCGGACCCTGCGCGAAGTCGCGGGACCGGATGCGCTCCCGGCCATCGATGGCGCGCTGGCGAAGCTCGCCACGGTCGCCGGCGATTCGGCGGAAGTGGCCGATCGCATCCGCATCGGTGTGCGCGCAGCCGGCGAACCGGTGCGCGACGCGATCTCGACCGCGCTGGAGGCCGGCGTACGCCTTCGGCTCACCTATGACTCACCGAGCCGCGGCCGGACGACCCGGTTGGTCGATCCCCACAGCCTCCGGATGCAGGACGGCTCCGCCTATCTCGAGGCCTGGAGCGACCCGATCGATGCGGGGAGCGAGGAGGGCTGGCGAAGTTTCCGGCTGGACCGGATTGCCGCGGCCGAGGTCACCGACGAGCCCTCCCAGGAGCGAGCCGGGGCACCCGACCCTCCGGAGGCCTGGCTGGACCGGCTCAGTGCGGCAGCCGAGGTCGTCCTCGATCTGGCGCCGCCGGCGACGTGGGTGGCGGAATATTATCCGGTCGAGGAGACTGTGCCGACCCCCGGCGGTGGCCTGCAGGTGCGGTTGCGCGTCGTTGATCCAGTGTGGTTCCGCGGCCTCCTGCTGCGGCTCGGGGCCGATGTCCGGGTCCTGTCACCACCGGGGGCGGGGGCGACGGCGGCAGCTGAGGCGACAGCGGCGGAGGCGCAGTACGCCGCGCTGTTCGGGCCGGAGGACCAGGCGTGAATTGGTGGTTAATTTTCGGGTCCATCGTCGTGTTCGCGATGCTGCAAACCGTTCTTCTGCTGTGGTGGCTGTGGCGCCGGGCGCGGGCTCTCGCGGGAGCCCTCGGAGTGCTCGCGCAGCGGGCGACCGAGCTTGCGGACATCCTCAGTGAGATTTCGGCGCCCCCGGATGAGCCGGGCACCATCGTGCGGCCAAGCCCATCCCGGTGAACCGTTGGATTGACCGGGCTGTGAGCCGACGTAGGATGGCGAAAGACGTGACCGAAACGGTTGATGAACGGGTGGGGCGCAGGCCCCGCTCAAGAGAGGAACAAGCATGACTCCGCTGGTGTTCGGTCTCGGACCGATGGAACTCGTCATCATCCTGGTGGTGGTGCTCCTGTTGTTCGGTGGCTCTCGTCTTGCCGGGCTCGGCCGCAGCAGTGGACGCGCGATCCGAGAGTTCAAGGAGGAGACCCGCAGCCTCAAGGCTGACGAGGAGAAGGCCAAGCAGACCAGGGAGTTCAAGGACACCGGTTCGCCATCGGACGTGCAGGACGCGGAGGTCGTCGAGCCCGAGCCGCGGCCTGAAGATCAGCGCTGATCCACGTGACTGAGGTTTCCGAGCGCCCCAAGCGCAGGTTCAGCCTCAAGTGGCTGAGGCGTCCACCCGTCCCCAAGGACGGGAACATGACGCTGTTCGAGCACTTGGCCGAACTGCGTTATCGCCTCGTCGTGGCGGTCCTCTGGATCGTCGTCGCCACCATTGTGTGTGCGCTGTTCTATGAGCCGCTGTACAACGTTCTCCTGCAGCCCTTCAACGCGGCCAGCGAGCAACTGCTGGCCCGACGTCCTGACTCCGAGATCCAAGCGGTCAACATCGGCGTCACGACGCCGGTGATCCTGGCGCTCAAGATCGTGGGTGTCGCGGGACTCGTGGTGTCGGCACCGCTGTGGCTCTATCAGGTCTGGGCCTTCCTCGCTCCCGGGCTTCTGGCCAAGGAGAAGAAGTGGGCGATTCTGTTTCTCGCCGCAGCGACCCCGCTGTTCCTCAGCGGTGTGGCGGTCGGCTATTGGGTGCTGCCCAAGGGCATCGAAGTGATGCTCGGGTTCACCCCCGAGTCGGTCCCGGTCGCCAACCTTCTCGACCTGCAGTATTTCCTGTCGTTCCTCATCCGGCTCATGCTCGTGTTCGGGCTGGCATTCCTGCTGCCGGTGGTGGTGGTGACCCTCAACCTGGTGGGGGTCGTCCGGGCCAAGCAGTTGGCCAGCGTGCGGCCGTTCATCATCTTCGGCATCTTCGTGTTCGGTGCGGTG
Organism: Propionibacterium sp.; assembly: GCA_012839035.1. Classification (GTDB taxonomy): domain Bacteria; phylum Actinomycetota; class Actinomycetes; order Propionibacteriales; family Propionibacteriaceae; genus Enemella. The sequence goes on along the minus strand of DUOB01000084.1, from coordinate 987 downwards.
GCCACCCCGTCGACCGACCCGTTCTCGATGCTGGCGCTCGCCCTGCCGATGCTGTTCCTCTACATCATCGCCGAGGTCATCTGCCACGTGAACGACAGGGCCCGGAGACGCCGCGATCCCAACGCCGACCTGTGGGATCTCTGAACCCGTCGGCTGACCAGAGGAAGCCATGACCTCCCTGCACCGTTATGACGGGGCCACCCTGACCCTTGTCGTCAATCCCCGCGCCGGCCGTGGCCGCGCCGCCAAACTGCTCCCACAGGTTTGCCGGGAGCTCCTCAAGGGCATGCCGGGCGCGGCCCTCCGGGTCCACCAGACATCGGACTATGCCGAGGCCCGGCACCGCTGCATCACGGCGGCAGAGAATGCCCGGCCCGCCCACGACGGGGTGCCCGCGGACGCTCTTCTGGTCATGGGCGGGGACGGCATGATGACGTTGGGCGTGAACGCATGTGCCGACACCGAGGTGCCCCTCGGTCTCATCCCGGCGGGCAGCGGCAACGATCTCTGCCGCGGGCTGGGCATCCGGGTGTTCAACCCGGTCCAGGCAGCGCACTGGGTGATCTCAGGACGCACTCGCCGGGTGGACACGCTGCGGGTCGAGGGCGCCCTGGCCGGTGGGGCGGAGATCCGTTCCGTCGGCACAGTCGTGGCGACCGGTTATGCCGCAATGGTCAACCGTCGGGCGAACAACAGCAAGTGGCCGGTCGGCAGCCTGCGCTACGCCGCGGCGGCACTCGCCGAACTCGCGAAGTTCGAGCCCCTGACCTATCAGCTGACGATCGACGGACGGCAGCGGACCTTTCCGGGCATGTTCGTGGCAATCGCCAACGCGCCCTATTTCGGGGGAGGGATGAAAATTGCACCCACGGCGGATGTGGCCGATGGCCTGCTCGATCTGACGATCGCGCACCCGGTGAGCCGCAACACCCTCCTTCGTCTGTTGCCCACCATGTTCTCCGGACGCTTCGTCAACGATCCCGCCGT
>DUOB01000083.1 GCA_012839035.1 Propionibacterium sp. | reverse complement strand
GGCACCGTCGTGCCGTCCGCCAGGCGGACCTCACCCTGACGGGCCACGAGGTCCACCCGGACGTCGGCAGGGCGGGCCGGATCCGCGATGAGGCTGGTGACCGACCGCGGGTTCCCTGGTGCGTGCCCGTGCCCGGCCCGCCCATGACCGTCAGCCTCGGGTGCGTGTCCGGCCGGTGCGCCCCCGCTGCCCCAGTCCGGTTCGCCCATCGACAGGGCCGAGAACTGGGTCGGCAGACGACTTGACGACCACGCGATCCCGGCGACGGCGACAAGCAGCACCGCCAGGCAGATCGGCACCCACCTCGGCCATGCCCACCTCACTGGGCGGCATGGACCGTGGCGCGCGGTTCGGGAGCCCCGCTCGGAGACTGCACCCGCTGGCCGGCCCTGCTGGCCGCGAGCGCGGCAAGGAGGAGCAGCAGCGCGTTCAGCCCGTGCAGCAGTCCCAGGATCGGCAGCGCCGGTGCGCCCATGCCGAGCGTGATCTGGAGGGCGACGAGCACGGCGACGACCACGGCCCACATGATGGCGCCGGGGAATCGCGCCAGCAGGCCGACGACGAGCAGCGCGGCGGCGACGAGCGGGATCACCAGCGTCCCGTTCATTCCGTGGATGATGGCGCCGAAGATCTCGGGGAACGGTGGCGGGCCACTTTGGTTCTCCATGAACGCCTTGTCGACGACACCACCGGTGAGGATGAAATGGTTCACTCCCGCGGACATCCACGCATGGGTGGCGGCCTGGACGATGACCAGCGCGACGACTATGCGGGCGAGGAGGCGATAAGCAGAAATCATGACGGACTCCTTGTCGAGACGCATCGCGATTCGGTGCGTCCACTCCAGCGTCCGCGGGTGGCGTCCCGGGTGCCCAGAGGCACCGTCCCGGGTCACGCCGGGACATGGTCCCGGCATTCGGGTCCCCATGTCGGGTTCCAGCACGTCGGAGCTCAGAGGCCGCCGGCCTCGCGTACCCTCGCCACCGCCGCGGCGCGATCCGGCACCTGCAATTTCGTCAGGATGGCGGAGACGACATTGCGTACCGTCTTCTCCTGCAACTCCAGCCGACGCGCGATCGCGCCGGTCGCGAGCCCGTCCGCGAGCAGCCGCAGGACCTCGCGCTCGCGGGGCGTGAGGTGCGCGAACGCGGGCCGTGATTGCTCCAGCGTCCCGAACCACTCGGACAGCCGTTCGGTCAGGGACGCCGAGAACACCGCGCCTCCCTGGGCGACGGTCCGGATCCCCGTCACGACGGCGTCGGGCTCGGCGGTCTTGACGACGTACCCCTGCGCTCCCGCCCGCATCGCCTGGAACACCGTCTCGTCGTTGTCGAACATCGACAGGATCAGCACCGAGGTGTCGGGCAACCGAGCCCGGATGCGCGTGGTCGCCTCGAGCCCGGAGAAGCCGGGCATGGAGAGGTCGAGTACGCAGACATCGGGCCTCGCCGCGACCGCGCCCGCCACCGCGTCCGGCCCGGTGGCCACCTCCGCCACGACCTCGATGCCGGCGCACACGGCCAGATAGCCCGCCAGGCCCTGGCGATAGAGCGGATGGTCATCCGCGAGCAGCACCCGGATCATGGCTGACCCGCCAGATCGTTCCCATGGCTGCCCGCCAGAATCGTCCCCTGACGGCCCGCCAAGGGCAGCTCGGCCTCGACCACCGTCCCGTGCGGCTCGACCCGGGAGACCGTGAGCAGCCCGCCCAGTTCGGCGGCACGTTCGGACATCGTCGTCACGCCCACCCCGCGCCGGAACCCGTCCGGGATGCCCGACCCGTCGTCCCGCACGCAGAGGCGCAGGAGGTCCGGGGTCCGCTCGATCCGGACATCCGCCCGGCTCGCGGCGGCGTGCCGGACGACGTTGGCGAGGGCGGTGGTGATGATGCGGTACGCCGCCACCTCCACCGCGGCCGGCAACCGGGCGACGTGCTTGTCGGTGAGACCCTCCGACTCGACGGTGACCGTCAGCGGAGCGGCTCCGAGACCATAGTCCCGAATTGCGGCCACCAGCCCCAGTTCGTCGAGCACCGGGGGCCGCAGGTCATAGGACAGTTGGCGCAGTTGGTCGGCCGCGGCGGAGGCCTGCCGTGAGGTGTCGGCGAGTGCCCGGTCGGTGTCGGGGTCGAGTGACCCGCGTTGGCGCGCGAGTGCCCGGGTGGTCTGGATGCGCAGGGCGAGTGCGCTGACGGCGGGGCCGAGTTCGTCGTGGAGGGTACGCCGCAGTGCGCGCCGCTCCTCCTCGCGCGCGACCACGATCCGCTCCCGCGACGCCCGGAGTTCGGCGGTCAACTCCACCTCGTGCAGCACCAGCCCGATCTGGTGGGCCCACCCCTGCAACAGCGAGACCTCACGTGGGGACAAGGCATCCGCACCGCCGCGCCGGCCGACCACGAGCCGCCCGGTCGCGCCCGCCGGATGGGTCAGCGGGAGCGCGGCGGCAGCGCCGTCGGCCCGGCCGGCCTCCGCCCGGAACCCGGAATCGCCCTCGATGGCGACGAAGGGCAGGCGCAGTGCCCGGCGGATCTGCTCCGCCACCGCGGCCAGGTCCCGGTCCTGGGCACCGAGCTGTTCGGCCACGCGCGTGAGCGCCGCCTGGGGATCGTCACGGTCGCCATAGATCAGCCGGTTGATCCCGCGTTGCAGCCGGCCCCGGACCGGGATCAGGGCAACCGCCGTCAGCACCGCGGTCGTCGTGGTCGCCCAGTCCGGCACGCGGCCCCGGACCAGTGCCGTGACCAGCCCGGTGAGGGTGAGATAGAGGATGACGGCCGTGGCGGTCAGCGCCGCGTACACCAACGCGGTCGTCAGCACCACATCCAGACCGAACAGCCGATAGCGCAGCATCGCGATGCCGAACCCGACCACGAAGACGAGCCCGGGCAACCCGATCCACTCCGCAGGCAACAGGGAATCCCCGGTGAACAGTCGGGGTGCGAACCAGAACGCGATGACCAGCAGTGCCGCGACCGCGAACGAGGCACCGGTCCACAGCAATTGCTGGCGGCCGACCGGGTCGGCATCCGGGCCGCGATAATCCCGCACGCGGATCCCCACGACGACGAAGTTCGCCAGGAGGACGGCGATCGTCACCCCGGCCTGGACGAGGACCACGATCCGGACGAACCCGGTGGCCGACCCGCGGACGAGGGCAGCGAGGACGCACCCGAGCAGGGCGGCGGCGACCGGGGCGAGCATCACCGACCAGCGACGGATCGTGCCGTTGAGAGCCGGCCGCGAGGCGGTGGGGAAGTGGAGCGCCCCGAGCAGAGAGGCGCCCCACGCCAGGCAGAACACGAACGTGGTCTCGATGAGATACACGATCCGCGGCCACCCCTCGAACGCCGCCGACGGCGGCAACCCGAACTCCGTCACCACCGTGCTCGCCAGCAGCGCCGACCCGAGCAACAGGGTCGCGCCGGCCCCCGGATCGCGGGGACGGAGGACGAATGCGTGACAGCCCAGCCCGAACAGGGCGACCACGAACGCGATCGTCGGGGCCGCCTGACCGAGTTTGGCGATCATCTGCGGCGGCGTGGGCTGCAGGGGGAGGACCAGCGAACCCCCGATGGTGTCGAAGCGTACGCTCCCGTGGTCCGGGGCCCCCGGGCGGTTCGGTTGGGTGCGTGCCGGCTCGCGGGAAGCGGCCCGGATCAGGCTGATCGGTGGGGGTGGGGTGGGACAGCCGGGCATGGCTTCCGGGCGTACGCCTCGCTCATCCCAGCCCGCGGCCACCGGCGTGACGCGCACACATTCGCTGGGCGTGGCCGCACGCCATCCGACGAACAGGGCACTGAGGAGCAGACAGGTCGAGGCGACGAGAAGCACCCCCCATTGCACGCGCATCTCTGTCGCCATGACGTCCTCGTCCCGACAACGCGCGCCGCACCCGCGAGCGTGCGTCCCACCAGCATCCCGCACAATTGTTTCGGTGACCAGAGGTAAAGTCGGGCTGCAGGGCGGTTCCCACGACTGATCGGCGACATGAGAAGCCCCTCATGTTCACCTCACGTCAACTTCACGTTCACCCTGCATTCTCAGGGCATGAGCGCATCCCACCCTCGCATTGCTCTTTATGGACACGACACCCAGGGCCTCGGCCACCTGCGGCGCAACCTCGTGCTCGCGAGTGCCTTCGCGGCCGACGCCCCCGACGGTCTCGGCGCCGAGGTGCTGCTGCTGACCGGCGCCAGCGAGATCGGGCTGTTCCCGCGCCCGCGCGGGGTGGATGCCCTGGTCCTTCCCGGCGTACGCAAGGACGACCGGGGCGACTATGCACCCCGGCAACTGCGGGGTGACCTCACCGAGGTCGTCCGTTTCCGGAGCGCGATGATCGAGGCGGCGCTCGCGAGTTTCCCGCCGGAGTTGGTGGTGGTTGACAAGACTCCGCGGGGTTTCGGTGGTGAGTTGGAGTGCGCGCTGCGGGGACTGCGCGCCGCCGGGACCCGCACGGTGCTCGGCCTGCGCGACGTGCTGGACGACGTGCCGACCACGCGTGCGGAATGGCGTGCGGGGGCCGGCGACCAAGCAGTGCGCGACCTCTTCGACGAGGTCTGGGTCTATGGCGACCCGGCCATTCACGACGTACGCGTCGCCACGGGGATGGCTCCGGACGTCGCGGAGCGTACCCATCATCTCGGCTATCTCTCCGCCGACCGGATCGATCCGGTCGAGCGGCAGCACCGTCCCGACACCGAGGGCAGGCCCTATGTCCTGGTCATGGCCGGTGGCGGGCAGGACGGCGCCGAACTCACCCGGCGGGCGGCGGCGATGGAACCCCCGCCCGGGCACGAGTTGATCGTGCTGACGGGGCCGCAGTTGGCGGAGGAGGAGGTACGCGCGGTCCGCGCCCTGGCCGAGGACCGGCCGCGGGTGCAGGTCATGCGGTTCAGCCGGCACGGCGCCGCCTGGCTGACCGGCGCGGCGGCCGTGATCACGATGGGCGGCGCGAACACGGTCGCGGAGATCATCGACACCGACGTCCCGGCCCTCGTGGTTCCCCGGGTCACGCCGCGGGCCGAACAACTCGTGCGCGCGGAAGCCCTGGCCGCCCATGGCCACCTGTCGGTGCTGCGGCCCGATGAGGTGACGACGGCACTGCTGGACCAGTGGGTGCACGCTGCCGTCGGCACCCGCACCGAACGGGCCGGCATCAACCGCGCCGGCGTCGCCGCCACCACCGAGCGCGCCCGAGCGCTCTTGTCCTTTCCCCGGTCCCAGCGCCGGGCCGATCTGCTGACCCTGAGGAGCCCCCATGTTGCCTGAGCTGCTGCTCGACCTGTCCCGCACCGGCCGCCGGATCGGTTATGTCGTGAAGTGCTATCCCCGGTTCTCCGAGACGTTCATCGTCCGCGAGATCCTCGCCCGGGAGGCCGCCGGTGACAACATCACGATCGCGGCGCTGCGTACGACGACCGATGAACGGTTCCATGCCCTGCTCGCCCGGGTGCAGGCACCGGTGACCTGGATGCCGGTGGAGACTCGCGGCTCGACGCGGATGTGGGACGGACTCGCGCGCCTGCGCCAACTCCGCGCGGACGCCGGACGCGGTCCGCTCGACCCGGCCGCGGTCGATGCCCTGTTCGACGAGGAAGCCGCGGTCGCGGCCCAGGCCGTCCATCTTGCGACCTGGGCGCTGGAGAACGACCGCGAACACCTGCACGCGCACTTCGCGTCGCTGTCGGGACGCACCGCCCGCGTCGCCGCCAAGCTCGCCGGGCTCACCTGGACCCTCACCGCGCACGCGAAGGACATCTTCCACCACAGCAACGATCCCGTCCGGCTGCGGGCGGTCCTCACCGATGCGGATGCGGTGGTCGGGGTCAGCGACATGACCGCCGACTGGATCCGGACGCTGGCGCCGACCGCACGGGTTGAGCGGATTTACAACGGCATGGACCTCGACGAGCTGCGGTTCACCGCACCTGAGCAGCGGCCGGGTCGGATCGTCGGTGTGGGCCGCCTGGTCGCCAAGAAGGGGTGGCCGGACTTCCTGACCGCCGTGGCCCGCCTCCGCGCGGAAGGCCTCGACGTCACCGCCGACATCGCCGGGTCCGGCCCGCTCGCGGCGGACCTCCAACTCCTTGCCGGCGACCTCGGCCTGGACGAGGCGGTCACCTGGCACGGCCCCATGCCCCAACACGAGGTGATCGAGCTCGTCCGGTCCGCGGCGGTGTTCGCCGCCCCCTGTGTCATCGCCGAGGACGGCGACCGCGACGGGCTGCCGACGGTGCTGTTGGAGTCGATGGCGTTGGGGACGCCGGTGATCGGCACGCCCGTCGCGGGCATCCCCGAGGCCGTCCTCGACGAGCAGACCGGTCTCATCGTCGATGAGCATGCCCCGGACCAGTTGGCCGCAGCCCTCACGCGCCTGCTGACGGACGCAGAACTCCGCGTACGCCTCGCCACCGCGGGCCGTGCCCACATCGAACGCCACTTCGACATCCACGACCAGGCCCGCCACCTGCGCGCGCTGACGGAGACGGTCGTCCCGCACGCGCGGGCTGCGTGCCCGCGTGCGGTGCCGGACGGCGGTGACGTCATCTATGTCGTGACCGATCCGGGGATCCCGGCGTTCGGCCGCAAGGGCGCCTCCGCCCACGTCCAGGAGGTGCTGCGCCAGTTCGTCGGCCGGTCGCGGAAGGTCACGCTCGTCGCAACGCGTCTGGACGGGCCGGTCCCGCCCGGGCTCGAGGACGTCACCACCATCGAGCTGGGCCGCCCTCGGACCGATTCGCCCGCAGCAGCCGAGCAGGCGCTGCAGGAGCTGGACCGCCGTGCCGCGGACATCGTCGCCGCGCTCGTGGGAGCCGGCCTGGCCGCCGACCCGGACGGGCCGACGCCGCTGGTCTATCAGCGCTATTCGCTGTGGAGCGCCGAGGTGCTCGAGCGCGCCCGCCACGCCGGTGCCCGCACCGTGGTGGAGATCAACGCACCGCTGGTCGATGAGCAGCGGACACATCGAGTGCTCGTGGACGAGACCGCGGCCGTCGCGCTGAGCAGGCGGGCGATGCGGGCGGCGGACGTCGCGTACGCCGTCAGCGGTCCGGTGGCCCGCTGGGCCGAGCAGCTCGCCGGGGTCCCGGTGGAGGTGATCGGCAACGGTGTCGACGTGGACCGGTTCACCGGCACCGCGGGCAGCGGCGCAGAGCCACCGACGGTCGTGTTCGTGGGGACGTTCCGGCCCTGGCACGCCCCCGACCTGCTGGTGGCGGCGGCCGGTCGCCTCCGGGAACGCGGCCTGCCGGTCAAGTTGCTTCTGGTCGGCGACGGGCCGAGCCTGGCCGGGACGGTGGCGTCCGCTCAGACGCTCGGCGTCGAGGTCGAGGCGACCGGTCCGGTCGATCACACCGCGGTTCCGGGACTGCTCGCCCGGGCGGACCTGGCCTGTGCGCCCTATCCAGCGGGGGAGGCGTACTTCTCGCCGCTCAAGCTCATCGAATATCTCGGCGCAGGCCTGCCCACCGTGGCCTCCGCGATCGCGGATCTGCCCGACCTCATCCGGCCGGACGAGGCAGTGCTCGTGGCTCCGGGAGATCTCGACGCGCTCACCGAGGCCCTCGCCGACCTGGTCCGGGACCCCGCCCGCAGGGCGGCGCTCGCCAGGGCGGGCCGGCAGGCAGCCGTCAGCCGCTTCACCTGGCAGGCCGTCGTCGACCGGCTCCTGGCACTCGTCCCGGCAGGCACGGATCGAACGGAGGTCGCCGTCGGATGAACCTTCGCACACGACCGCACACGGCCGAGGGCCGGCGGCCGGGGAAGCTGCGACGCGCGGCGGATCAGCGGCCACCGACACCGCTGCGGCGTACCCTCGCCATCCTCCGCCCGCACCTCAAGGGCTCCGGCCGGCTTGCGGCCTTCGGCGTCCTCGCTGTGCTGGCCGAAGTCGCCGCCCGACTGCTCGAGCCCTGGCCGATCAGCTGGGTGCTCGACGGGGTGATCCCGGCGGTGGTCGGACAGCCGATCCCGGGCGGCGTACCCCGCCTCCTCATCGGCGCCGGCATCGCCGTCGTCCTCGTCGCCGGACTGCGGGCCGGGGCGGCCTTCCTGTCCACGCTGGCGTTCGCCAACGTCGGTGCGCAGGTCACGACTCGCCTGCGCGCGCACGTCCACGAGCGACTGCTCGGCGCGAACCTCGCCTTCCACGACCGGATGCGCTCGGGGGACTTGGTCACACGTGTGGTGTCCGACGTCGGCCGTGTCCAGGAGGCCGGGGTGACCGCCGGGCTGCCGCTGATGGCGAACGTCCTGACCGTGACCGGCATGCTCGTCGTGGTCGTGATCCTCGACCCGGTTCTGGCGCTCGTCGTGCTCGGCATCCTGCCGGTGATCCTGATGTCCGGTCGCTTCTCCGGCTCGCGCATCACCAAGGCGTCCCGTGCCCAGCGCAAGCGCGAGGGAGAGCTGGCCGGTGATGCGGGGGAAGCCTTCGCCGCGGTACAGACGATCCAGAGCTATGACCTCGGCCAGCACCTCGGGCGCCGTTTCGCCCAGGCGAACGTCAAGGGCCTCAAGGACGGGGTGCGCGCCAAGCGCCTGTCCGCGGCGCTCGAGCGGCGTACCGACCTCCTCGTCGGCCTCGCCACCGGCGCCGTGCTGGCGATCGGCGGATGGCGCGTGGTGGTCGGCGCGATCAGCCCGGGCGAGCTCGTCGTGTTCATCACCTATCTCAAGACCACGTTCAAACCGCTGCGTGATCTGGCGAAGCACACGGGTCGGATCGCCCGCGCCGCGGCCTCCGGTGAACGGATCGCCGACACCCTCGACCAGGCGGTGCCGGTGCGCGATCGGTCCTGGGCACGGCCGCTGCCCGCGCGCCGCCCGGGCGCTCTCGAGGGCGCGGTGGATCTCCATGGGGTGACGTTCGGATATGGGGGTACGCCGGTTCTGCGCGGCGCCGATCTGCACGTGCGGGCGGGGGAACGGGTGGCGATCGTCGGGCCCAGTGGATCGGGCAAGTCCACCCTGCTCAACCTGCTCCTGCGATTCCACGAACCGCGTCGCGGCATCATCACGCTCGACGGGCACGACCTGCAGGACCTGACGCTGTCGTCGGTGCGGGAAGCCTCCGCCGTCGTGCTGCAGGACTCCGCGATCTTCGCCGGGGACCTGGCCGAGAACGTCCGGCTCGGGCGGCTCGACGCCACTGACGAGGAGGTCGAACGTGCCCTGCGCGAGGCGGCCCTCGGCTCCCTCATCGACGGATCGGCGGAGGGAATTCATCGACCGGTCTCGGAAAAGGGATCGACCCTGTCCGGCGGGCAACGTCAGCGACTCGCGATTGCGCGGGCGCTGTTGCGCAACCCGCGCCTGGTCCTGTTGGACGAACCGACCACCGGCCTGGACGAGGCGAGCCGGCGTGAGGTCGTCGCGGCGCTGCGGCAGTTGGCGGCCGGCCGAACGATGATCCTCGTCACCCACGACGAGGACGTGCTCGCCGGTGTCGATCGGGTGCTCGAAGTCCGCGACGGCCAGTTCGTCGAACGGAAGGGATCTTCGCTTCGCGCGTTGCTGGACGACTCCGAGCGCAGCGGCATGGCGCGGGACCCACGGGACTCGGAGCACGCAGGGAAGGGCCGCGTCGGCGTGGGTGTCGGACGGAAGGGAGGGACCCCATGACCCGAATTGATGAGGATCTTGCCCCGATGAATGCCGAGGTCCCGATGAACGAAGAACTCACCCTGACGGATGCCGCTGTGATGAGTGCCCATCCCGATCTGCCGGCACTGACCGTGCTGCTCGACCCCGAACGGTTGCGGGCGGAGACAGCCGGACTCGACAGCGGTCCGCTGCGGCTGGACCGGCTGCGGCTGAAGCCCGGTGCGTCGGTGACGGCGATGCTGCGTCCGGAAGGGGGCGTCGGATCCTGGGTGCTGGCGAGGGGCTTCGCCCTCGAGCCGTGGAAGACCAAGCGACACAAGGATCTGCGGGCGGCCGCGGATGCGGGACTGCCCGGTCGGGAGTTGGTGGAGGCGCGTCTCGTGCTCATCCCGGCAGCCGCGGACCGGCAGCTTCGCCGCTTGGCCCCGCTGCGGCCGGACACCGGTTGCTGTGTTCCCGCCCCGCGCCGAGTGGCAGCCATGGCTGCCTCCGTATCCGACACACTGTCGGATCCGGCTGACCAGGATTGGCGGCTGGTTGGCAACGGAGGGGCGTTTTCCCCAGCCACGGAGCGAGACACGGAAACTGGCCGCCAATCCTGTCCGGTGGGGCAGGTCCGCGTGCGCACGTTGTCGCACAATCCCTCCCGGCGGTGGGTCGGTGTCGCGGACACCGGCCGGTCGAAGCACGTGTTGCGGCTTCACCATGACCGGCGCGTCGAGGTGCTCCCGTGGGTGCCGGGCAGGATGTGGCGGCCGGGTGACGCGCTGCCGGATGAACTGGTCACGGGGTGGGCAGCCTCCGGCGCGCTCCCGCACGGAGCGCAGCCGGGATTGCCTTTCGGTCGGCTGCCATTGGTCGGGACGCAACTGCCGGCGATGCTCCGCGCCGCGTCCACCGGACTGCACATGCTGCACGAGCCGTGGGGTGATCGCGCCGACGCGGTGGTGCGGGCGATCGTGGACCGGCTGAGTCGCGTACCCTCCGCACCCGCCCACGGCGATCTCACCCCCGATCAGGTCGTGGTGGACGGCGATCGGCTCACCGTTCTCGACTGGGACCGCGCCGGGCTGTGGCCGGTCGGTTGGGACGTCGCGAGCTGGACCGCGGGCCTGGTCGTCGCCGGATGGTGCGCGGGCGACGGCTCCGCCGCGGTCACCGGGCGCGTGAACCCCGTCGTTCTTGCTGCTGCAGCGATTCTGCGCGGCCCCGAACCGTTCCGTCGCCGGCATCCGGCCTGGGCCGAGCGGACGGCAGCCCTGCTGACCCACGCCGAGCGGGCGCTCGCATGACCCCCGCGGGTACGCCGACATCGGTGTGGGCGCGGGGGACGGGTGCACCGGGGACGCGTGCACCGGGGACGCGTACGCCGGGGACGCATGCGCTGGAGGAGGCGTTGGCGGAAGGGGTCCGGGTCGCCGGGCAGAATTGGCGCGTGACTCGTGCGTGGCCGGCCGCGTTCGGGGACCCGGCTGCTGGCTATGTCCTCGAACTCATCGCCGCGGATGGCCGCGTTCGGGGCGCGTACCTCCGGGATGGCCAGGTGGAGGCTGGACCCGATGCGGCGCTCCCGGCACTCGAGCGACTCCTTGGTGAGGGCTGGACGGTGCTCGGGCACCGGTTCGGCAAGCGGGCCGTGCTGCGCCGCGACGGTGCCGGGGTATTCCGGAAACTCGCCTCGCCGAAGGCCACCAAACGAGCACTCGCCCGTGCGGACACGGTCGATCGGCTGCTGGCCTTCGCCCCAGGGGCGCCGCTTCCCCCGGATCGCGTGGCCAGTGACGCCGCAACCGGTGTCATCGACCTCGCGCCTGCCCCCGGGAGGTCGCTCAGGGACGTGCTCACCGACGACGGGACCTCCCGTGCCGAGGCCGGGGCGATCGGCCACACGCTGGGGGAGCTCCTCGCTCGACTGGGCCGGGTCGGCCGAGCGGGCCAACGGGAGGACGCACCCGGTGCCCCACTCCCGGAGCACGGTCCGGCGGAGGAAGCCGCGGTCATCGAGCGTTGGGTCGCCGCGGCCTGCGCCGCTGCGCCGCTGTCGCCGGAGGCCTCCGCCCGGCTGCGGGTGGCGGCGGACACCGTGATCGCGCAGCTGCACAGCCTCGAGGACCAGTGCTCGAACAGGGATCGGGGACCCGGGGGGCGTCCGTTCCGGGCCGCGGGTCTGGTACGCCAGCCATTGGTCCTGACCCATCGGGATCTGCACGACGGTCAGATCCTCGTCGCGGAGGACCGGGCGCTGACGGTGCTGGATTGGGATACAGCGGCCTGGGCCGACCCGTGCCTCGACGTCGGCAACCTGCTCGCTCACCTGGAGCTCCTCTCCAGGCAGACGCCGCCGGCGACTGATCGCGTGGCCGCAACCATCACAGGCGTGAGGGCGTCGCTCACCGCGGCGGGTCATCCGGCGGTCACCGACCCCGGGCGGCTCGCGCTCTGGCGCCGGGCCGCAGCGGTGCGGATCCGGGCTGTCCACGCGTTCCGGGTGGTGCAGAACGCCTGACGGTCGGCGCATCTGGGTCGATGGTGGCGAAGACGTTGTCTTGGTCGGCACCGGAGTTCTGTGGCGCAGGGAAGCACCCTGTGGGGCTCACGTTGCCCGGGTTGGCACACCCGTTGGGGGTTATGTTGCCCGGGTTTGGTCATGTTGCCCGGGGTACGCGCACGTTGCCCGGGTTGCGCGCACGTTGCCCGGGTTGGCACACCCGTTGGGGGTTCACGTTGCCCGGGTTTGGTCACGTTACCCACCTGCCTAGCTCC
>DUOB01000082.1 GCA_012839035.1 Propionibacterium sp. | reverse complement strand
ATCCGTGGCGGCGAACCTCCGGTATCCACGCCGTCCGCTGTCCCTTGGGGATGGCCATCGTGCGAGAACTGTGGTTCGCGCGTGACGAGATCGCCCGTCGCCAGGATCGGGCCCCCGGCCGGATCCTGCAGGACAAGGCCCTGTCAGAACTTGCCGCCGCCCAGCAGCCCACGCCGGCGCTCATGCGTGGCATCCCCGGTTTTCAGCGCCGGGTCGCCCGCCGCCACGAGTCCGTCTGGCGTGCGGCTCTCCAACGTGCGCTGTCCCTGTCGAAATCCGACCTCCCTCCGCTGCACCTGCCCCACGACGGCCCACCCAACCCACGGTCCTGGGAGCAACGGGATCCGGCGGCCCACGCCCGTTATCTCGCCCTGCGCGAGGTCATCAACGAGATTGCCGAGGAGCACCGCCTGCCCCAGGAAAACCTGCTCACCCCGGACACGTGGCGACGCCTGGCCTGGCAGCCACCCAGTGACTCGAATCCGGACACCGTTCAGGAATTTCTCGCCGGCCGCGGTGCCCGACCGTGGCAGCGGGAGCTGACTGCAGCACCGCTTGCGGAAGCTCTTCGCGTCCTGGAGGGTTGATGACCCGGCGGGCGGCCGCTCCCCTGATGATGCCCGCTTCGCTTCCAGGAGGATGTCCATGCCCCACGACGCATGCGTTACCCGGGTCCCGGTTTTTCGCAATCTGACCCCTCGCCAACAGGACGAGGTGGCCAGTTTCGCCCGCCCCCTCCAGGTCTCGGCCGGGGAGCAGGTGATGGCAGCCGGGGGGCCGATGCCCCGGGTCCTGGTCGTGCATTCGGGCCGCGTACGCCTCGTTCACCTGCTTGAGGGCGGCAAGGAACGGCTCATCCGAATGCTCGAGGTGGGTGACGCGGTGGGCGAGGCCTCGTTCGTGTTGGGCCGCCGTCCCGATCACTTCGCATTCGCCGAAACGGACGCCCAGCTCTGCACTTTTCACCACGAGGATTTGGCCCGGCTCGTGTCCCGCTATCCCGACATCGCGGTGCGCATGCTCCAGGTGCAGGCAGAACGGCTCGTTGCTGCCGAACGCCTTCTCGCGACCTTTGGAAGCGCCGACGTCGGGGCGCGCGTCGCCGCGTACCTCCTCGAACTCCCCCTCACCACCACACAGGCCGGGGACCGGATTGAGCTGCCGATGGCCAAGAAGGACGTCGCGTCCTATCTGGGCACCACACCGGAGACATTGAGCCGCCGACTTCGGGAGCTCGCGGACGCCGGCGCGATCGAACTGGACGGTCGTCGTGGCGTGTTGATCAGGAACGCGGAGGAGCTTATCGTCCGGGCGGAAAGCTGAGTCCCGACCTCCGCCGGCGACACGCCGCTAGGCTCCGCCCATGACGTCCCCACGGCCGCGTTTGTGGACCCTGCCCTTTGCGATGAGCGCGCTCTCCATGCTGGGCCTGGGATTCACGTTCTTCCTGCTGGTGCCGACGATGGCCGGCCACGCAGTGGCGGAGTTCGGTGCCTCCGAGAACCTCGCCGGCATCGCCTCGTCGGCGTTCTTCTTCGGTGCGGTCTTCGCGCGGTTGGTGGTGGGCCGCATCATCGGCCGCACGGGGCTCCGCACCGTCATGGTCGGTTCGATGATCGCCCTGGTGTTGTCGTGCGCGGCCTACCTGTTGCCGGTGACGCTGGGAACACTGATCGTGATCCGGGTGATCCATGGGGTGTGCTTCGGTTTCGCGGCCACCGCCATCGCAGGAGCAGCGATCGGTCTGGCACCGCCGTCCCGACGAGGTGAGGCCTCGGGCTGGTCGATGATGGGCCAGACGCTGGCGACCGGACTCGCGCCGTTTCTCGCGCTGTCGCTGATCAACTCGGGCGCGGGTCAGCGCGCCGTGTTCTGGGTGACGATCGGGTTTGCTCTCTTCGCCCTCGCCGCCGCATTCGTCGCGGCGCCCGGCCTGCCCGGGAGGCCCTCGGCCGAAACTCCTCGGGCGCGGAGCTGGGTGGCACCGCGAGCGCTGCCGATCGGCTTCGTCGTGGGCCTGTGCGCAATCGGATTCTCGACCGTGCTGGCCTATCTGAACCTGTTTGCGGCGGAGCGCGGGTTGCTCGGTGCCGCGGGGCTCTATTTCCTGGTGTACGCCGTCGTGATCGCCGTGTCCCGGCCGGGCGCGGGGATACTGCAGGACCGGCTCAACGACGACATCGTGACGATCCCGCTGCTGGTGCTTGTCGCCGTGGGGGTGGTGTTGACAGGACTGGCCGGGGGACCTGTTGCGCTCCTGGTCGGTGCCGCAGCGCTCGGATTGGGCTATGGCACTTTGATCTCGGTCGGTCAGGCGATTGCGGTGTCCCGCATGACTCCGGCCCAGATGGGGCTCGGCGTCTCCAGCTATTTCCTGATCGTGGACGCCGCGACCGGTCTCGGACCGGTGCTGATGGGCACCCTCATCGAGCCGTTGGGCTTCCAGAACACCTTCCTGGCGGCGGGCACGCTGCCGCTGTTGGCACTCGTGGTCTATGTTCTGGTGGCCCGACGCGTGCCCCGCCCGTCTGTTGCCTGACCTTCCAGCGTGGTCCGTCTCATCCAGCGAGGATCCGCCGACACTCAGCGGTGGTCCGAATCCCCTCAGTTCTCGTGCGAGTCGACCGCGCTGTCCTCTGCCGGGTGGTCCTGCCCCTTAAGCACGGTTTCGACCGCATAGCGGGCGATCTTCTGTGGAACCAGACCGAGCTCTTCGAGAATCTGGCCACGGGAGGCATGGTCGAGGAAGCGATCCGGCACACCGAACTGACGAATGGGCGTCCCGATCTCCAGCCGATTCATCTCCTGCCCGAGCCGGGATCCCAAGCCACCGATCACGCCGGAATCCTCGAGGGTGATCACGAGATCATGTTCGGCCGCCAATTGCGGGAGCGCCGGATTGACCGGCAGCGCCCACACGGGGTCGACCACGGTGACCCCGATGCCCTGCGCGATGAGTCCATCGGCAACCTCGAGCCCCAGTGTCGCGAAGGCACCGTGGACCACGACGAGCACCTGGGGATCTCCGGAATCCACGAGCACATCCACACCGTCAACGGTGCGCACGGCCTCGATGTCGGCGGGCAGCTTGTCCTTGCCGAACCGGACCACGCTCGGCGCATCGTCGATCTCGATCGCCGCACGCACCGCCTCGCGCAGCCGGGTCTCGTCCCGGGGCGCAGCCAGGTGCAGGCCGGGGACGATGGAGAGGATCGAACAGTCCCACACACCGTTATGACTCGCGCCGTCGTTGCCCGTGATGCCGGCGCGGTCGAGCACGAACGTCACGCCTTGCCGATGGAGCGCCACGTCCATGAGGACCTGGTCGAACGCCCGGTTGAGGAACGTCGAATAAACCGCGACGACGGGGTGGAGTCCGGCGGCCGACAGCCCGGCAGCAGAGGCCGCAGCGTGTTGCTCCGCGATCCCGACGTCGAAGGTCCGCTCCGGGAACGCCTCGGCGAACCTGTGCAGTCCGGTCGGGTGGAGCATGGCCGCTGTCAGTGTGACGACGTCCTGGCGGTCATGGCCGACCTTGAGGATCTCCTCCGAGAAGACGTCGGTCCATGACCGCTGGGAGCTGACCGCGAGCGGCATGCCGGTGATCTCGTCGATCTGGCCGACCGAATGGAATCGATCCTCCTCGTGCTGCTCCGCGGCTTCGAATCCATGGCCCTTCTGGGTCAGCACGTGGACGATCACGGGACCACCGAACCGTTTGGCCTGGAGCAGCGCGTGCTCAACCTCCTGCTGATCGTGCCCATCGATCGGACCCACATATTTCATGCCGAGATCCGCGAAGAGACCCTGTGGCGCAAGCACGTCCTTGAGGCCCATCTTCAGACCGTGGAACCAGTCATAGGCCGCCTGCCCCACCAGCGGGGTCTGGGTCATGGCATTGCGGATGAAATCAAGGCCCTGCTCATAGCGACGGTCCGTGCGCAGCGAGATCAGGTGGCGGGCAATGCCGCCGACCGTCGGCGTATAGGAACGTCCGTTGTCGTTGGCGACAATCACCAGCGGCAGGTCCTTCTGCACGGCGATGTTGTTGACCGCTTCCCAGGCCATGCCGCCGGTCAGGGCACCGTCCCCGATAACGGCTACCACGGTGCGGTCCTCGCCCTTGAGCCGGAAACCCTTGGCGAGCCCTTCCGCCCAGGACAGCGAGGACGAGGCGTGTGAGCTCTCGACCCAGTCGTGGGCGGACTCCGCACGACTCGGATAGCCGGAGAGCCCGCCCTTCTGACGCAGGCCCCCAAAGCCCTCCTGACGACCCGTCAGGATTTTGTGCACATAGCTCTGGTGACCGGTGTCGAAAATGATCGGATCCTTGGGCGAGTCGAAGACTCTGTGCAGGGCCAAGGTGAGTTCCACTACACCGAGATTCGGGCCGAGGTGGCCGCCCGTGCGGCTCACGCTGGTGACCAGAAAAGACCTGATCTCCGCGGCAAGCTGGGTCAGCTCGTCACGGCTCAGGTTTTCGAGATCACGCGGACCCCTGATGCGATCCAACAAAGGCATGCTCGTCAGTTTAGGCACCTCACCCCCAATTCGCCCTCACCGCACCTCAGACCTGGGTCGCCAGATGGAACGATCAGCCCTCGACTATGGTCAGAGACGGCGGATAAAAACCTTGCCGCGCAGCGCCTCCTCCACCAGCGCGACCGCCCTGCGCACTCGCACCAGCTGCGCTCCCTGCTCCTGCCACGCCTCCACGGCCGACTCGATCACGTGCGGCGGCACGTGATCGCCCAGGCTCTCCCGCACACCGGCCAGCCCCACCCGGCTGGCGCGATATTGGCTCTCCACGAACTGCGCAGCGAATCCGGCCAACACCACCGGGTGGCGACGCAGCACCGGATAGCCACGGAAGTCGGCCGGACAGCAGTCCAACAGCCAGGCCACCGCGGTTGCTTCCCAGTCGGGCGCACCCGGCGGCCGCACTCCCTCCGGCCAGCCCGGCGGCACATAGAGCGAGGTCTCGACCTGTTCCCCGTCGCACATCATGGTCATCTGCACAGTCATTTCCGGACCTCCTATCCGAACCTTCCCTTGATCGAATGTGTGTTCGATTTTAGGTTGGGGCGGGCATCTCCGTCAACACCCGCCACCATCATTGAGGGCATGTCCGACATTGTTTGTGCGATCGCCCGGGGCGAGCTCGAGGCGGAGATCGTCCTCCACACCGAGCACGTCATCGCCTTCCTCGATCACCGACCGGTGTTCAAGGGGCACGTGCTGGTATGCCCGCTCCCCCATGCCGAGACGCTGCCCGACCTCCCTGCCGAGGCCGTCGGCCCGTTCTTCGCCGATGTCCAGCGGATCGCCGCCGCGTTGCCGCTGGCACTCGGTTGCACCGGCACGTTCGTCGCCATCAACAACAAGGTGAGCCAGTCCATCCCCCATCTGCACGTGCACGTCGTGCCACGCACCAAGGGGGACGGCCTTCGGGGCTTCTTCTGGCC
Source organism: Propionibacterium sp. (assembly GCA_012839035.1). Classification (GTDB taxonomy): domain Bacteria; phylum Actinomycetota; class Actinomycetes; order Propionibacteriales; family Propionibacteriaceae; genus Enemella. The sequence continues at coordinate 26,064 of DUOB01000082.1, read as the reverse complement.
CCGGGTGAAGTACGCCGAGGGTGAGCCCGCGGCGTACGGAAGTCTCATTCGCGAAGCGCTCGGGACGCAGCCGCCCCTATAGGTGCAACGCCCCTTGCACTTTGACCCGCGTGACGGATCAAAGTATGAGGGCGGCTCACCCCCTCCGCAATCGCTGCCGAACAGGGCATTTCACAGATTTGGGGCATTTCACAGATAGGGAGCATTTCGCAGATATTCCGTGGCGGCCCGTCCGGTGGCAGGTGGACCCATGCCTGTAACCTGGCCCGTTTACGTGGCCAACATGGAGAACGGTCACCTGCGGGTGGGAACGAGCCAGCGTGAGAACGCGGTCGAGATCCTCCGGAACGCTGCGGCGGAGGACCGGATCACCTTCGATGAACTCGACGCCCGGGTGGAGCAGGCCCTCGGCGCCCGGACCCGCGGTGAACTCGCCGAGATCCTCAGCGATCTGGTGCCGACGACGGAGCTGGACCGCGCCGCCGTCAACGTCCGCACCCGGCCCAGCAAGGGCTGTCCCCGCCCGCGAGCGTGGAACCTGAGCCGGGCGTACGCGCGCGGAAAGGGGCCCGGGATGAACCCGGACCCCTTCGCTGAGACTCACGCCAGACCGTCAAGCCTCGCCGAAACGATGACGGTCAGGCTTGCGGTGAGAATCAGGCCTTGGCCATGTTCCGCAGGACATACTGCAGGATGCCACCGTTCAGGTAGTAGTCCCGCTCGCCCGGCGTATCGATGCGCACGACCGCGTCGAATTCGGTCTTGGAACCATCGGCTTTGGTCGCGGTGACCTTCATCGTCCGCGGCGTGGTGCCGTTGTTGAGCTCGGTGATCCCGACGATGTCGAAGACCTCCTCGCCGGTCAGACCCAGCGAATCGGCGGACTCGCCCTCGGGGAACTGCAGCGGCAGGACACCCATGCCGATGAGGTTCGAGCGGTGGATGCGCTCGAAGCTCTCGGTGATGACAGCCTTGATGCCGAGCAGCGCAGAGCCCTTGGCAGCCCAGTCACGCGAGGAGCCCGAGCCATATTCCTTGCCGCCCAGGACGACCAGCGGGATGCCGGCGGCCTGATAGTTCACCGAGGCGTCATAGACGAACCCGACGGGGCCGTCGGCCTGGGTGAAGTCGCGGGTATAGCCACCCTCGGTGCCCGGGGCAACCTGGTTGCGGAGGCGGATGTTGGCGAACGTGCCCCGCATCATGACCTCGTGGTTGCCGCGGCGCGAGCCATAGGAGTTGAAGTCCTTGGGCTCGACGCCCTTGGAGATCAGGTACTGACCCGCCGGGGTGTCGGCCTTGATGTTGCCGGCCGGGGAGATGTGGTCGGTGGTGACCGAGTCGCCCAGCTTCAGCAGGACCCGCGCGCCGGTGATGTCACCGACGGGCTCGGGAGTCTCCGGCATGCCCTCGAAATACGGAGGCTTGCGGACATAGGTGGATTCGTCCTCCCACGCGAACGTCGAGCCGGCCGGAGTGGGCAGGTTCTGCCAGCGCTCGTCGCCGGCGAAGACGTCGGCATAGCGGGAGGCGAACATGTCGGCGTCGATGACCGCGGTGGCCTCGTCGATCTCGGCGGTGGTCGGCCAGATGTCGGCCATGAAGACGTCGTGGCCCTGCTCGTCCTGACCGATCGGGTCGTTGTAGAGGTCGATGTCCATCGTGCCGGCCAGCGCATAGACGACGACCAGCGGCGGGCTGGCCAGGTAGTTCATCTTGACGTCGGGGCTGATGCGACCCTCGAAGTTGCGGTTGCCGGAGAGCACTGCGGTGACCGCGAGGTCGTGCTCGTTCACAGCCGCCGAGACCTCGGGGATGATCGGGCCGGTGTTGCCGATGCAGGTCACGCAGCCATAGCCGACCAGGTTGAACCCGATCTTGTCCATGTAGGGCTGCAGTCCGGTCTTCTCGTAGTAGTCGGTGACAACCTTCGAGCCCGGGGCCAGGGTGGTCTTGACCCACGGCTTGCGGGTCAGGCCCTTCTCCACGGCCTTCTTGGCGACCAACGCGGCCGCGAGCATGACGCTCGGGTTGGAGGTGTTGGTGCAGGAGGTGATCGACGCGACCACGACGGCACCGTGATCGACTTCGAAGGTCTCGCCGCTCTCGAGCGTCACCGGGATCGTGCGGGTGGCGCGGGCGTCGCCCTTGCCGGTCTTGCCCTTGACGTCGTCGACGACATCCTCGACCTTGTCGACGACGCTTCCGACGACGTCCTTGGCCTTGTTCAGCAGTCCACCGATGAGGCCACCGGACTTCTCCTCACCAGCGGCGGCAGCCGGGGCGTCGGAAGCCGGGAAGCTGTCGGCAGCGGCCTTGTCCTGGGCGCTGAGCTCGGGCTCGATGTCCTTGACATAGTTGCGCAGGTCGCTGCGGAACTGGCTCTTCGACTTGGTGAGCTCGATGCGGTCCTGCGGGCGCTTCGGGCCGGCGATGGACGGCACGACGGTGCTCAGGTCAAGCTCCAGATGCTCCGAATAGCGGGGCTCGAGGTCGTCGTCGTGCCAGAGGCCCTGGGCCTTCGCGTACGCCTCCACGAGCGCGATCTGCTCCTCCGAGCGACCGGTGAGACGCAGATAATCGGTGGTCTTGTCGTCGATCGGGAAGACGGCGATCGTGGAGCCGTATTCCGGCGACATGTTGCCGATCGTGGCGCGATTGGCCAGCGGCACCTGGGAGACGCCGGGGCCATAGAACTCGACGAACTTGCCGACGACCTGGTGCTTGCGGAGCATGTCGGTGATGGTCAGGACGAGGTCGGTGGCGGTGACCCCCTCCTTGAGCTCACCGGAGAGCTTGAAGCCGACGACGCGCGGGATGAGCATCGACACGGGCTGACCGAGCATCGCGGCCTCGGCCTCGATGCCGCCCACGCCCCAGCCGACGACGCCGAGGCCGTTGACCATGGTGGTGTGCGAGTCGGTGCCGACGCAGGTGTCGGGATAGGCCTGCAGCACGCCGTTGACCTCACGCGGGAAGACCACGCGGGCGAGGTGCTCGATGTTGACCTGGTGGACGATGCCGGTGCCCGGGGGGACCACCTTGAAGTCGTCGAACGCGGTCTGGCCCCAGCGGAGGAACTTGTAGCGCTCCTCGTTGCGGCCGTATTCGATCTCCACGTTGCGCTGGAACGCATCGGCGGTGCCGAACACATCCGCGATGACGGAGTGGTCGATGACCATCTCGGCGGGCGACAGGGGGTTGACCTTGTCGGCGTCGCCGCCCATCTCGACGATGGCCTCGCGCATGGTGGCGAGGTCGACGACGCAGGGCACGCCGGTGAAGTCCTGCATGATCACGCGGGCCGGGGTGAACTGGATTTCCTTGTCCGGGTTGGCCGAGGGGTCCCACTCGCCCAGCGCACGGATGTCTTCTGCGGTCACGTTGGCGCCGTCCTCGGTGCGCAGCAGGCACTCGAGGAGGATCTTCAGGCTGTAGGGCAGATCAGCCGAGCCGACCACCGAATCAAGCTTGAAAATCTCATAGGTCTTGCCGGCCACTTCCAGGTTGGCCTTGGCTCCAAAACTGTTGACACTCATGGAATCAACTCCCGGACTCGTTGTTTGCCCCCGGAGCAGGCAGTGCCCCAGGAAAGTCTCTTGACGTCAAGATACCACCGTTGGTGAAGCGCCAGCGCGCGTTCCGCATGGCGACAGGCTCCTTGACATGTCCGTTCCCCATCCAACCATGCAGGCTCGGCCGAACGGGTCCTGTTCGGCCTCCTCCGCCGCATTGCCGAGTGAGGCATCGGCCACACTCGACGCAGTTCAGGCCGGCCGAAGCGTGGCGACGCACTCCACGTGATGGGTCTGCGGGAAGAGGTCGAAGGCCCGGATCCCGGTCACCCGCCAGCCGAGGTCCCTCGCGTACGCCACGTCCCGGCCCAGCGCGGCCGGGTCACACGCGACGTAGGCGACCGCGCGTGGCCGCCGTCGGGTGACCTGCTCGAGGACTGCCCGCCCCGCACCCGAGCGCGGTGGGTCGAGCACCACGAGATCGGTGGTTCTCGGAAGCGTACGCAGAGTCCGCTCCACGCGGCCCACGCTGAACCGTGCGTCCGGCACGTTGTGCCGGGCATGTTCGATCGCGCTGCGCGCCGCTTCGACGCCCCAGACCTGCACGCCGCGCTCCGCCAGTGCGCCGGCGAACAACCCGACCCCGCAATAGAGATCGAACGCCCGCTCCCCCGCCCGGGGCGCCAGGCCGTCCAGCACGGCGTCGACCAGGACGTCCGCCGCCCGTGGATGGACCTGCCAGAACCCGCCGAGACCCAGCCGATAGCTGCGGCCCGCAGCGCGCTCCTCGATCACCTCGCGGCTCCCGGGCCGACCAGTCCGGATCCCTTGCGCGGTCGACACCACCAAGAGTTCGTCGGACTCGAGGTCCGCGGTGTCGGGATCTGATCCGGTGAGCGGATCACTTCCGGAGCGCCCGACTCCCGATCCCCCGAGCGCCGGTCCCCCGAGGCCCGATCCCCCGGCGACTGGATCGGTGGCGATCCGGCAGCCCTCCGGCGGCAGCGGGATCACCTCATGGGATCGATGGGCGCGCAGCCCGAGCGCGTGGTCCGGGCCCACCTGATAGCGCATTCGCGTCCGCCAGTTCCACACCGGTGCGATCTCCTCGACCTCGCCGGTCCACTCCAGTCCCCCGAGCCGCTGGAGCTGCTCCGCGACCACCCGACGCTTCAGCTCCCGCTGGGCGGCCTCGGTGGCGTGCTGGAAGTCACAGCCGCCACAGCCGCCGGGGTGGAAGGCGGGACAGGGCGGCGTACGCCGATCCGCCGACCCGACCACGATCTCCACCGCATCGCCCCGCCAGAACCGCTTGTGGGACGTGTCCGTGAGACGGACCATCACCTGCTCGCCGGGCAGCGCGTGTCGGACGAAGATCACCCGCGCACCATCGCCCTCCTCCGGCAGCCGCGCCACGCAGTGACCCCCGTGGGCGACGTCGCCGATCTCGACGGGGCCGACCAGATCACCGGGCTCCTTCATGACGTGACTGCTCCTCCCGCGGCGTCGTGCCGATCAGCGATAGGCCAGCGGATCCTCGCGCTGGATCCGGTCGAGGGCCGCATCGGACGATTTCAGCAGATACGGCACCGACGTCACCATCACCCCGGGCGCGAACAGCAGGCGGGTCCGCAGAATGAACCCGGTCTGGTTGTGCAGGAGCCTCTCCCACCAGTGCCCGACGACGAGCTCCGGCACATGGACGCAAACCACATCCCGCGGGCTGGTCTTGCGGAGCTCTCGCACGTACTTCACCACCGGCCCGACCACCTCGCGATAGGGGGAGGCGATGATCCGCAGGGGTACGCCGAGGTCGGCCGCTTGCCACTGCGCCGCCAGAGCGTCGGTCTCCACCGGGTCGACGGCGACCGTGATCGCCTCCAGCGACGACGGGCGTGAGGCCTTGGCGAACATGACGGCGCGCAGTGTCGGCTTGTTGATCTTGGCGACCACGACGACGCCGTGGACGCGGCTCGGCAGCGTACGCTCCGCGTCCCGGCACCCAGGCCGTCTCGCGGGCGACCGCCCGATAGTGCCGGTTGATGCCCTTCATCACAGCAAACACAACGACCATGGCCAGCAGCGCCATCCAGGCACCGTGAGTGAACTTGGAGACGAGCACGACGAGCAGCACCGTCGCGGTGAACGTCAGGCCGATCGCGTTGATTGCCCGCGAGCGACGCATCCGGGTACGCCGACGGGGATCGGTCTCGGTGTGCAGATGGCGGCCCCAGTGGCGCATCATCCCGAGCTGGCTGACGGTGAACGAGACGAAGACACCCACGACATAGAGCTGGATCAGCCGGGTGACGTCCGCGTCGAACGCCAGCACCAGAGCGCCCGCCGCCAGCGCGAGCGCGATGATGCCCAGCAGCATGCTGACCGCGATCGTGCCGAGCAGGAGCAGCGTCGCCGCCGCGTTGTGGCTCTTCGGCTTGCAGAACGCAGGGACCCCGTTGGAAATCGCTTCGACCCCCGTCAGCGCGGCGCAGCCGGAGGAGAACGCCCGGGCCAACAGGAACACCATGAGCACGCCGGTGAACTGCCGATAGGACGCCACCACCACGAGCATGACCACGGCGACGAGCAGGCCTATCCACCACGAGAAGGTGACGGCCGCCATGCCGGCCAGCGAGAGGGTGAGGAGGATCTCGTCGGGGGCGTACGCCACCGACGACAGCGCGTCCGAGGCGAACAACGGAAGCGCAATGCGCTTGGGAAGCAACGTCTCCGCCATCTGGAGCTCGGCAGCTTCTTGCCCAACAGCAGGCGTTTGACGCCATCGGACAGGCTCACATTTGATCAGGGTACGCCTGTCTCTGTAACGCCGACGGCGCATCCGGACAGGTATGGGGTGTGACACAGATGAGACCCAGCGAGCAACGCTTCCGCTCGGCGTTCGCGGACAGCTATGCAGACGTGGTGCGTTTCGCCCGTCGGCGCACGGACCCGGACCGTGCGGAGGACATCGCTGCCGACACGTTCCTGACCGCCTGGCGCCGGATCGCCGACCTGCCCCACGATCCGGGGGACGCCCGGGCCTGGTTGTTCGGCATCGCCCGGCACTGCCTGCTCAACGACCGGCGGGCCGAGCGGCGTCGCGACGGACTCGTCGTGCGCCTCCTCGACGTCGAGGCCGCTCCCCCGTTGCCGGATGCCGAGGCCGACACCGCGATCCTGCGGGCCGACCTCGCCACCGCCTGGAAACACCTGAGTGCCACGGACCAGGAGGTCCTCGCGCTCGTGGTCTTCGAACGCCTCACCGCCTCCCAGGTGGGTGCCGTCCTGGACGTGGCGCCCGGCACGGTCCGCGTACGCCTCTCCCGTGCCCGCGCCGCCCTGCGCCGCCACCTGGAATCCCCGACACCGCACCGGGAAGCGGGGGCCCGCAGCATCTCCGGCGCGGTCACTCCCACTGCCATTTCCCCGACAACCCGGGAGGTCCTGCCATGACTCTGCATCACGACGACCGACTCGACGAGCTGCTGCGCACCCTCGACCCTGCAGCAACCGATCTCGATGCCGACGCCCGCTGGCGCGCCGACGCTCTGCTCGATCGCATCACCGCAACGCCCTCGGTCGATGACCCCGACGACGCGCACCGGCCGTCCGGCGAGGGGCTGCGTCCCGTCCCCGCACCCGTCGATTCGCTCGACGCCCACACGGTGCGAGCGAGGCGGCCCCGTTGGCGCTGGTTGGCCGTCGGCGCAGCCGCAGCCGCCTTCGCCGTGGCCGCCGCCACGCTGCCGAGCCTGTGGCCGGTGACGCCTGCGTACGCCACCTGGACCGCCGAACCCATCCCCGTGACGGGGGTGATCAGGGACAAGGCCGTCAACGCCTGTCAGCAGGTCCTGGCCGACAGGGCGACTGGTTCCCGGGGTGGCGGGCCGCAGCCCGAGCCGCGTGCGGAGACCGCCCGCACGGTCCTGGCCGAGCAGCGTGGGGAGGTCATCCTGGTGTCCCTGGTGACCGACAACGATTCGACCTATTCGTGCATGTTCGATGCTGCCCGTCCCACCCGGCCGGTGGCCGGCGGCGGCGGCATCGCCACTACCGAGACCCTGCCGAGGCCGCCGCTCGGCCCCGAACAACTGCGCAGTTTCGGCAACGGCCTGAGGGGTGGAGCGGACGGCGGCTATGCGGACACGTCCGGTCGGGTCGGCAGCGACGTCCGGGCGGTCACCATCCACGCGAACGGGCTCACCCTGGACGCGACCGTGACCGACGGGGTGTTCGCCGCATGGTGGCCTGTGCCGGGACCGTTCGAGGAGCCGATGATCACCGATATCCGCTTCGACATCACCTTGGCCGACGGCTCCGTGCTCACGGACGTGGACGATGGCATGGGCCGCGGCCCGCGCCCCGGACCACGGGAGATCGGGAGGGTCGAACGCGGCGGAGGTGTCGGGTCGGACGGCGAGGTCGGCACGGCAGGCGGACTCGTCGGCGCCGAGGTCGTGGGCGTCACCGTCCACGCCGACGGGCGCGACACCGTGGCCGAGGTGGTGGATGGGACCTTCCGCGCGCAGTGGCCGCTACCCAGGGGGAGTGCCGAGGCGCAGGCCGAGTCGGAGCCGAGCGCGACGACCTACACGCTCACTCTCCGCGACGGCACCGTCCTGGGACATCAGCGTCCCGTGAGCGGCGCGGGTTCCTAGCACACCGTTCAGCGCTCCCGCGCCGCTCACCGATCACACGGGGAGCGGCGCGGGTGCTGGTGAATGGGTACATTCAGCAACGTGCACATCGTCATCATGGGCTGCGGCCGCGTGGGATCGCGGCTGGCGAGCAGCCTCGAGAAGCGCGGCCACAGCGTGGCGGTGATCGACGTTGACGTCGACGCCTTCCGCCGGCTGGGTCCGACCTTCGCCGGGCGCACGGTCAAGGGGGTCGGGTTCGACCGGGACGTGCTCCTCAAGGCGGGGATCGAGGAGGCCGACGGCTTCGCGGCCGTGTCGAGCGGCGACAACTCCAACATCCTCGCCGCCCGGGTGGTGCGGGAGTTCTTCGACATCCAGAACGTCGTCGCCCGCATCTATGACCCGGACCGTGCGGAGGTCTATGAACGCCTGGGCATCCCCACGGTGGCCACGGTCCGGTGGGCCGCCGACCGGGTGCTCCGGCGGCTCCTGCCCGAGGGATCCGAGCCGGTCTGGCGGGACCGTGCCGGCACCGTCGGGCTGCTGGAGGTGCACGTGCACCCCGACTGGGTGGGCCAGACCATCGGCCGGATGCAGGAGGCGGCCCGCACGCCGATCCCCTTCCTGTTGCGGGTGGGCACCGGGATGGTGCCCCGGGCGGACACGATCTTCCAGGACGGGGACCTGGCGTACGCGGCCTGTGCGACCGAGCGGGTCAGCGACGTCGAGGCCGTCCTCGGCGCCCCGCCCCGCCGACACTGAACCGTCGAGAACCGAGAGCGAGAACACCATGCGCATCGCCATCGCCGGAGCAGGGAACGTCGGCCGCTCGATCGCCCGTGAACTGCTCCTCAACGGCCACCAGGTGCTGCTGATCGACAAGGACCCCAAGGCGATCAAGACCGAGTCCGTGCCGGATGCCGAGTGGCTGCTCGCCGATGCCTGCGAGATGTCCTCCCTGGAGGAAGCCGGCCTCGAGCACTGTGACGTCGCCATTGCCGCCACGGGCGATGACAAGGTGAATCTCGTCCACTCACTGCTCGCCAAGACCGAGTTCGGCGTCCCGCGCACGGTCGGGCGGGTCAATCATCCGGGCAACGAATGGATGTTCGACGAGGTCTGGGGCGTGGACGTCTCGGTGTCGACTCCGCGGATCATGTCCGCGCTGGTCGAGGAGGCCGTGACGGTGGGCGATCTCGTCCGGCTGTTCACGTTCAAGGACGGCAGCACCAATCTGGTCGAGATGACCCTGCCCGACGACAGCCCGTGGATCGGTCGGCGACTCGCAGAGCTCGACCTTCCCGGGGACTCCGTGCTGGTCGCGATCATCCGCGACGGCCGGGCGATGGCCCCGGACCGGGACGGTGCGCTGGAGGGCGGTGACGAGTTGTTGTTCGTCACCGCGGAGGAACACGAGCGGGCCCTCGCCGACGAGCTCACGTCCGACGCGATGAGCCCACGCGTCGTGGCCCAGAACGACACGCCGTTCTGACCGGGTGTCGGGTCCCCAGCGATCCCCTTCTTCCATGGGTCCCGGGGACGTGTGTCAATCGATTCCGGGCACGTGCGTGAGCTCATAGCGCGGATTGAAGATCTTGCGCTGCCCCCGGTGGCAGGAGAGCCGCCCCTCGACACGGAGGACGGATCCCGCCTTGATGCCAGTGATCGAACGGCGTCCCATGAAGATCAGCGTGACCCGACCGGACCCGTCCTCAAATTCGGCCTCGAGCCGCGGTGCCTGGTCTGGCGGGGCGATCGCAACGCTGCGGATCGTGCCGAGCAGCGACACGCGCTCGCGATCCACGCAGTCGCCGACGGGTCGGGCGCCATGGGCTTCAGCCAGTCGGCGCAGGTCCTCGTCGTCCCGCTCGGCGGTTGAGCCGACCATCCGACGCAGCGCGCCCATGAGTCCACCGGACCGCTTGTTCTGCACCATCGCAGGCTCCTTCCGCGCCGGCTCCAACGTCTCCTGCGACCCTGTCCTGCGATTTGGACCGCGTCACTCCTGGGTCGGCATCCGCTGCATCTGGGCTCCCGCCGGGAGCTGCAACGGCATCAGGTCCCCGACCGGTTTGGGTTCCTCACCGCGGCGCACGATGACATCACAGAAGGTGTCGAACAGCGGACCGACCAGGTCGTTGTCGACCTCGTTCGACAACGCCGCCTTGCCCATGACCACACCGCGCAACAGCCACCGGGGTCCTTCGGCCACCCAGGTGCGGGTGACCTGTACGCCGACGCGCCCGTCGGGCAACTGGACTGGAAGATTGCGAACCAGTTCGGTGCCGAACGGCCCCTCGACGCAATCGGCCGAACCCTGCCCTGCGAGGGTCTGCTCGATGATCTGCTCCCGGGTCTCGGCCCACAGGCCGGGAGTCCGCGGGGCCGAGAAGACCGACAATTCGAGTGCGGATTCTCCGTGCATCACCAGCGCGGAGATGATGGTTTGCGTGCCCTGCGCCACCTGGAGCTGGAGCTGCGCACCCGGCGGCGGAGTGATGATGAGCGCCCCCAGATCCAGTCGCTGCACCTGGTCCGCCTCCAGGTCGACCTCTTCCACGTCATAGGGACCGTCCTCGCGCCAATCGGCGCTCAGGTCGTACGCCGCCCAGTCCCGCTCCCCGCCGGCCGCAGACTCATCAGCAGTTTCCGCTTCCCGGCCGGCCCCGGGCGTGGCGGCCGCATCATTGGGCTGCTCCTCGGGAGAGTCAGCTGCGGGGGGCTCGCCAGCGGCGTCCAGGTCGCTGCTCCCGGTGGTTGCCTCGGAGGGCTCGGCGACCACTTCGTCGGCATTCTTCTTCTTGCGACCAAAGATCATGGATTGCCTTCTCCGCATCGTCTAGTTCGTCGGGCCGTTTGCGACCCACCCGGGTTCAGCACCCGTCCTTCCATCTTGGCACTCTTCGGACCCCGGCCCCAATGCGGTCCCGTGCTCACTCAGCGGTGCCGGACCCCGGTGGACCCATGCCCCCCGGTGCCGCGCACGCTGTCAGGCAGCTCGGGGACCTCGACGAACTCGGCCCGGGCCACGGCCTGGATCACAAGCTGCGCGATCCGGTCCCCGCGGCGCAGTTCGATCGGATGTTCCCGATCCGTGTTCAGCAGACACACCTTGATCTCGCCGCGATAACCGGCATCCACGGTCCCGGGCGCGTTGACCACTGTCAGCCCATGGCGAGCCGCGAGCCCGGAGCGCGGGTGGACGAAGCCGGCGTACCCCCACGGCAACGCGATCGCCACCCCCGTCCCCACCAGCCGACGCTCCCCCGGCGCCAGCAGGACGTCCTCGGTCGTGTGCAGGTCCGCGCCCGCGTCACCCTCATGCGCGTACGCCGGCACCGGCAGCCCCTCGTCCAGGCGACGAATCGCCACGCGGATGTCAGGATTCGGCATCGGTGGTCTCCGCCGGAAGGGAGGCAACCGCCCGTGCATTGATCGCGTCCGCCAGTTCTGCGGCGCGACGTGAGTTGACGAACCAATAGGGGTGCGGGTCGGCGATATCGACCACGGTCACCTCGACGCCTTCGGGGATATAGGGACGCACCACGAGATGGGCCCGGACGTCCGCGTCCGGCCCCAGCCGATGCCGGGCCGCCGCCGCGTCCAGAGCCTTCGCGCCACCCACCCAGGCCCACTCGATCCGATGGGGGCCGACAGTCAGCGCCTCGTCGTCCACGGTGATCGTTCGCGACCCGTAGGGCACCAGCACCGCCACCACGATGGCGGCACAGGCAGCCGTCAGAATCAGCCCGTTGCCCGGGCCGAGATAGAACGCGACGGCGACGAACACGGAGATCACGAAGGAGAGAGCCACCAGCCACCAGCGCAGCGGGACGCTGAGACGCTCCTGGAACACGGGCGCCGGCTGACGGGGATCGCTGGACACGATGGACTCCTTCCACGCCGGTCAAGGGACCGGTCCGCAGGGTGTGGGCTGCCCCAACGTTAGCGCGCTGGCCCTACTATGAACGCAGAGCCGGACAACCTCACGAGGAGAGCGATGAACTCGCTGACTTGGAAGATCTATGCCGCCCTGATCGGCGCCGCGACGACGATTGCCGCCCAGAAGGGCCTCACCAAGGTGTGGGAGATCGTGACGGGCGAGACACCGCCGGAGCCGGGGGACCCGGACACCCCGCTGCACCTGGCCATCACGTGGTCCGCGGCCAGTGCCCTTGGCGTCGGCACCGCACAGCTGCTGACCAACCGCAGCGTTCTCAAGCGCATGCGCAAAGCGCTCAACGACGACACGCTCACGAAGTTCTGAGCGACGAGGCAGAAAACACCAAGAGGGGCCCGAGTGGGCCCCTCTTTGGTTGTCTCAGCGTGCAACTATTTCCTGCTCGTCGGCCCGGTCTCGCGTGATCAGCCGGCGCAGTCGAGGCAATAGGCCTGGCCGTCGCGCTCCTCTGCGATCTGGCTGCGATGCCGCACCAGGAAACAACCTGCACAGGTGAACTCGTCCTGTTGGCGCGGCAGCACCCGGACGGTCAATTCCTCATGGGACAGGTCGGCACCCGGGAGCTCGAAGGCCTCGGCGGCCTCGACCTCATCCTCGTCCACCTTCCCCGAGTTCTTGTCGTTGCGCCGCGTCTTCAGCTCCTCGATGGAGTCTTCGCTGATTTCCTCATCGGACTTGCGCGGGGCGTCGTAATCGGTGGCCATGGTTCCCTTCTTCGATACCGAACGTCGTCCGGACGGGGAGAGAGATATCCGTTTCCCGGCCGGGCAAACAATGCACCTGATTCGCGTCCTGTCGAGCAGGGCCACGAAAGCCTGCGCGTATGCATACCACACACCGGGCCTCCCTGCGCGCCCAGTGACTGATTCAGACGTCAGGGAATGCAGAGTAGTCGGGTGATCAAGAAGAACATCGTGATCGCCCCCGACTCCTTCAAGGGGTCGATCGACGCATTGTCCGCTGCCACAGCGATCGAGTCGGGATGGCGACGGATCCGGGCGGCGGACGAGATCCACGTGCTGCCCATGGCGGACGGCGGTGAGGGAACTTTGGATGCCCTGGCCTGTTCGGATGCTCATGCGCGATGGCAGGAGGTGGGCGCTGTCCGCGGACCCGACGGTCGCCCCGTCACGGGACGGTGGTTGCTGCTCGGCAATGGATCCCCGGTGGTCGAGCTCGCCCAGGTCTCGGGCCTGCCGCTGATGGGGGAACCCGATCCGCTCGGCGCTTCCACCCACGGGCTCGGCGAGGTGTTGCGGGCCGTGGGCGAACGACCGCGGCCGCCCGGGGCGAGTGGGAGGGAACCGGAGATCCTGGTGGGTCTCGGTGGGTCGGCTTCGACCGACGGCGGCACCGGCCTGCTCACCGCCCTGGGCGCCGGGTTCCTGGACGCCTCCGGACGACCACTCCCACCCGGTGGCGGAGCACTCCGCCACCTTGCCCGGATCGACCTTTCCGAACTGACTCGGCCGGGGCCGCTCGTGGTCCTCTCCGACGTCGCCGCTCCTTTGTTGGGACCATCCGGCGCAGCGCACGTGTTCGGCCCACAGAAGGGCGCGGACGCCAGTGCGATCAGCATCCTGGAGCAGGGTCTTGCCCGGCTGGCCGACCTGGTCGGAGTGGATCCGGATCAGCCCGGCATGGGTGCCGCCGGTGGCACGGCCTATGCCCTTGTGGCGGTCCTCGGGGCCCGCCTCGAGCCGGGGGCGCCGTTCCTCGCCCGGGCAACTGGCGTGGCCGACTCGATCAGGAACGCCGACGTCCTGATCACCGGCGAGGGGCGATTCGACGCGAGTTCCGGCACCGGCAAGGCAGTCGGTCATCTGCTGGGTCTGCCCGGGCCTCGGCACCGCATCGTGATCGCCGGTGGGATCGAGACAGCACCGGAGGACTGCCGCGCGTACTCCCTCTGCGAGCTGGCCGGCTCCACCGACCGAGCGATGACCGACCCGGCCCATTGGCTCGCCGAGTCGGGCGGGCGGGCCGCCGCAGACCTCACGGCGGAATGGGAGCGCCGTGGGCAGTGACGCTCAGGCCGTCGGCGCGCCCCGGCGGGTCGGATGGGGACAACAGTCCCCCGGGCACACATAACGACCCGGGCTGCCGTTGTCGATCACATTGGGGAGCACCTGCTCCCCCCGCGCCACGGCGGCCCGCTCCTCCATCAGGTCGACGAGACCTGATACGAACGCCGGATCCGTCCGGGCAGTGCGGGCTCTGCGGACTTTCAACCCGAGCGATTCGGCATGGGCGACGGCCTCGGTGTCCAGGTCCCAGACCACTTCCATGTGATCGGACGTGAACCCGATGGGGACCAGGACCACCTGGGTCGTGCCTCGATCGGCCAGCACGGTGAGGTGATCGTTCACATCCGGCTCGAGCCAGGCCTGGTGCGGGGCCCCCGATCGCGAGCAATAGGCGAGCGACCACGGGAGGTCCCTGCCCACCGAGAGGCTGACCCGGTCCGCCACGTTGTGGGCCAGCGTCCGGTGCCAATCCACGTAGCTGCCGGGGGACTGCCACGGGGGCGGACCGCTGGTCTCGGCAAGATCCACGGGCAGCGAATGCGTCACGAACACCAGATGCGTCGGGCTGTGCTGCTGGGCCCGGCCCAGCGCGCGTACGGCCTCGGTGGCTGCCTCGACGTTCGCCGCAACGAAACCCGGATGGTGCGCATAGTGACGGATGCGATCCACCTCCACGTCCTCGACCACCTCCGCGAGCGCATCAGCGACGTTCTCCTGGTATTGCCGGCACGACGGATAGGACGGGAACGCACTGGTCGTCACGCTGAGAATGCGTCGGGCGCCCTGTTGCGCGAGCCCGTCGAGTGCCTCGGACAGGAACGGCGGTGAGTTCCGATTGCCGATCGCCAGCGGCAGCGAGAGACCGCGCTCCTCGAGTTCCGTGCGCAGCGCATCGGCCAGGGCCCTCGTCTCCGCATTGATCGGGCTGACCCCACCGCGCGCCAGATAGCGTTCCGCCACATGATCGAGTCGCGTCTGGGGGATCCCACGTCCCGCGGTGACCCGCAACAGGAACGGCATGACCTCCTCCGGCGATTCGGGGCCTCCGAACGAAACAAGAAGCACCGCGTCATAGGGCTGAAGGGTCGAGGTCATTCGGGCCTCCCGGTTGCCTGTTCTGGACTGCCATCGTTTCAGATGTCCCCAAGTCTGGGGAACCCGGCGAAACCGGACGGCGCGGTCGGGTGGGTGGGATCGACGAGTTTCGGGTCGATCCGCGAGCACCGGGCGCCGACAAGGGGATAGGTTGAGGGCTACTGTACGGTCGAAACCGCCGCGACGAACCCCAATCCTCGTGGATGCGACCTGAACAACGACGGAACCGAGCGGTTTGACCCGCAACGGACACTGGAGAGCGACATGGACAGCGCGCTGCGACCCCGGGAGATTCAGGCCCGGATCCGCGCCGGGGAATCTCTTGAAGAGGTTGCCCGGCTTTCCGGCGCCCCCGTTGATCGGATCGAGCGTTTCGCCGCCCCGGTGCTGGCGGAGCGCGAATATGTGGCGGGGCTCGCCCTGACATCGAGCGTTCGCCGGCGTGGCGATCTGAGCGGGCATCGTACGCTGTCCGCGGTCGCCAATGAGCATCTCACAGCGCACGACACCGATCCCGAGAGCGTGATCTGGGACGCCTGGCGCAACGAGGACAAGCGCTGGACGATCGTGGCCCGCTGGACCGAGGATGACGAGGAGCGAACAGCGCAGTTCCTGTTCGACCTGGGCAGCCGATTCTCCGTTGCCGATGACGCGCAGGCTCGTTGGCTCCTGGCGGAGGACGACGAAGCTGCCGAATACGACGAGCTCGCCCTGGTGCGTGCGGTCGGCGGGGACCCGTCACAACCGAACGAACCTGCCGCCGACGCGGAGGGGAAGGCTCCCGCGGCGGGCTCGCCGAGCCCTGTCCAGCCGGTGGCCGATGCGGACGAGGAACCGACGATCACCCTGGACGATGTCCCGGCCCACGTCCTGAGGACCGTCGGCCAGGAGGACTCGGTGGAAGTGCTCCCGCGGAGCGCCGCGACGCCCCAGGAGATCCGCGAAGAACTCGAAGCCGAGATCGACGCCTATGGCATGGTGCCCGAGGGCCGGTCGGAGCTGGATGTCCTCTACGACATGCTCGGCGGGATCGCCGAGGACTCCATCAACATTTATGCCGGACTCAACGACCCCATCGTGTCCGAACCGCCGGCGGATCCGACGCCGGCAGCGGCCGATCAACCAGAACCGGACAGGACCCCGCCGGCCCAACCCGACGAGGCCACGACGGTCCGTCCGCCCACACCCACCCCCACCACCGAGGCTGTCAGCCTCCCGTCGGAGGACTCCGCGCACGCGGCGGACCCCTCGTCCGAGGATCGCCCCGAGGCACCGACAACGAACGTCTCCCGGCTGCGGCCCGCGCCCACACCACCGTCCACCGGGCCAGGAACACCGGCTTCCGGTCCGCAGGAACAGCCCGGGATCACCGCTCCCGACTCGACGTCGACATCACAGCCGGGGCAGCCCACCCCGCCCGCGACCGCACAGGGCGCTGAAGAGACGCCCACCGCGGGTCCCGGCGGGGATCAGACCACGCCGGGCGACGAGCAGCGGCGAACCGGGCAGCCGTCGCTGGTGGACGATGAGCCCACGATCCAGGTGGCACCCGGTGCCGCCAAGCGTCGGGGCAGCAGGAGGAAGCGCGCCTCTGTGCCCTCGTGGGACGAGATCATGTTTGGTGGGCCCAAGCCCGGCGACTAGAGGTCGGGACAGGACCGCTGCCCAGCCGGTGCGCGGACTCCGGCTTCCGGCGGTGAGGCCGTCGACCTGCCGGTCATTCCTGGCGCGCCCCCTGCCCAGGCGGGGTTCGTGTCCTGGTCAGGACAGGGGCTCCTGGCCGAACGGCAGGGGGTCGGGCACCAGGGTGGCCTGGGCGACGGCACGGCTCATCCGACGTCGATGGTGTCTGCGGCACAACACTTCATAGGCGACCTCACCGGCAGGCGCGGACTCCTCAACGCTGAAGGTGTCCCCCACCACGATCTGCGAGCCCTCCGTGACCATCCGGCCACCGATCGTGCGGGCATTGTGGGTGGCACGCTCTCCACACCAGCACAGCGGCTGGACCTGAAGCGTCTCGATGCGATCGGCGAGTTCGACGAGACGCCGCGATCCGGGGAAGAGTTCCGTCCGGAAGTCCGTGAGGATCCCGAACGCGAAGACGTCGATGCGCAACTCGTCCACAAGGCGGGCCAGTTGGTCGATGTGGACAGGGGTGAAGAACTGGGTCTCGTCGCAGATCAGATAGTCGATGCGCTCCCCTGCGGTGAGCCGACGGACGATCGTCGTCCACAGGTCGATGTCCTCCGTGACCTCGAGGGCGGGCTCCTGCAGCCCGAGCCGGGACGAGATGACGGACTCCCCACTGCGATCCTGTCGGGTCAGCAACAGGCCGAGCCGGCCGCCGGTGCGCTGGGTGTGATCCATCTGCAGAGCCAGCGTCGACTTCCCGCAGTCCATCGGTCCGGTGAAGAAGATCAGAGCAGCCACGGGCGGGGAGTCTAGCGGGACCGCCCTCGTCCCCGGACGGCCAGATCTGTGATCAGCGGGTCACCAGCAACGGAACGTTCATCTCCACCGGGGTGAGCGATCCGTGCATCCCGATGATGTCGAGTTCGCGCGGGAGGGTGGTGGACATGACCGCCCAATCGGTGCGCATGGCCACGACGACGTCCCCGAAGCGATCGCGTACGCGGTCATCGCCCGGCCCGAACCAGCCCTCGTCGAAGGCGTCATCCCGCGTCCGCACCCACGCATGATCTCCCAACCGGTCCGCCCAGCGGGCAGCGAGCGCGGCAGGCTCATCCGAATAGAAATGGCGCAGGCGCCCTTCCCCGGCGAAGCTGCGGAGTCCGGCCCCGAGCTCCGGTTCGTGTTCGATGAGCACGAAGTTGCGGCCCGGCACGTCGAGCATCCCGTGATCGGCGGTGATGAGGAGCTGCACATCGTCGGGCAGCTCCGCACGCAGACGGGCGGCACGCTCGTCGATGGCCCGCAGTGTTTCCCGCCATTGCACGGAGGCCACCCCGAAGCCATGACCCACGTGATCGAGGGGCCGCTCATAGGCATAGACCAGGCCACGATCGGTGGAACTGATGGAGGACACGATCAGGCTCAGCCAAGTCTCCACGTCCTCCTCATTGGTGACCCCGACGAACCGGGCACCGCGCAGGGCGGAGTCCGTCAACCCTGAGCCTTCGAAGCGGGCGGGAGTCACGACCGAGGTGGCTACTCCTGCCGCTTCGGCTCGTTCGAACCAGGTGGGCAGCGGTTGAAGCTCTGCTGCGGTGCTTGTGCTGTTCCACAACAGCGCGTTGAGGATCTCAGGACGCCGACGGGACCCGTGGATCCGGAAGCTGTAGCCCGCCATCCCATGCTGCCCCGGCGGTGCCCCGGTGCCCAGGCTCGTGATGGAGGTGACAGTCGTGCTGGGGGTGCCCGCGGTGATCACCTTGCCGCCCTGGGCCCTGAGGCCACTCAGGAAGGGCGCCTCGTCAGCGGCACCGGCAAGGAGGTCCTCACCGAGGCCATCAATGAGCAGCACGACCCACCTGTCGCCGTCGGGCAGGCCGATGACATCGTCCACGCCGTGCAGACCTAGCCGGGCGCAAATCGACGGCAACACGTCGGAGACGCTCCCACGCCCATAGGCCGGCACCACCATGGGTTGGGGAAACACGGCCACAGTCAGTGCCCCGCTCGGATGGCCGCTGTGCCGCGGCCGGTGGCTCGTTGCAGAGTCGTCGTGAAGTTGACCAGTTTCGCCACGCGCTCCGCCCCGTCCGCCGCGGCGCTCATCCGCACGATCAGATCGTCGGGGACCATGGCCCCGGTGAGGCCGTGGTCGGCCTCGCAGTTGGGGTCCGCGCAGGCGGCCGGTTCGAGATCGATCCGGCGCATGGCTCCCCAGGACACCGACAACCATGCCTCAGCGGCGTCCCCTCCCGGGCGATAGCCCTCGGGCTGCATGATCACCCGGGTCAGGGCGACGGTGTTGATCGCCTCGAGATTGATCGACTCGGTCGAGGTGGCTGCGGAGGTCATGCCGTGCGTGCCCTCGGAGGGCTGCTCGTCGGTGTGCCCCACGATGAGTCGTGTCGGGGTCAGCACCAGGATGGTGAGATGACGGCGGATCTCGTCCCGGTTGAAGGTGGGCTCGTGGTGGACGACGAACGTCAGCACCTCCTCCTCCCCCACCGCCAGGAGCACAGCGTCCTCGACCAGCGCGGGGAAATAGCCGCAGGATTCCAAGTCAGTGCGCAGAGCAGACCGCTGGGCCGCGTCCGCACCACCGATCGACCATCCGTTCATGAAAGCCATTGGGCCATTGTCACATGCTTTCCCGGGGCCCTTCCCGGCCGTGGTCGCCCGTGGTCGAACATCCTTGAAGCCGCTGTCCTGCGGATCAGCCGACGGTCCGGGACAGTTGCTGTCGCTCCGCCGCCGTCGGCAGCACGCTCCCCTGTGCGGAGACGACGTGCACACCCTGCGGGGACACCAGGCACCGCTCCAGTGTCATCTCGGCCAGTTGGGGCACGTCGTCGGCGAGCTGGGCGAAGCGCTGGAGGAGATCCTCGACAGCAGCGAGATCGAGTGCCCCGGATTCGCGGCGGGCGAACAGGAATGGCGCGGCCCGGAGCTCGCGCACCATGTGGCGGGCGTCGGTGGACGTCAGCGGCGGGACCCGGTAGACGGTGTCCCCCAGGAACGTCGCATCGCCACCGGCCACGGACAGCGACAGGATCGGGCCGAAGGCCGGGTCCTCGATCTTCTTGATCTCCAACGAAACACCCGGCGGCACCATCTTCTGCACCACCGGTTCCGCAAAGCGCTGGGGAGTCGTCCCGGGGCGCCCGAGATCCAGTTGTTCGACCAACATGCCCAAGTCGTTCCAGGCCTCCAGCATTTCGGCGTCGTCGTCAAGGTTGCGGAAGACGCTGGCGCTCGGGTCGGGGCCATAGCGCAGGGCACGAGCGCCTGCCTTCAACACGACGTTCCAGCCGAGTTCGTCCGCGCGTACGCACGCCTCCGGCAGGCTGTGGACCCGGAACCGCGGAACGAGCGGGATGCCATAGGCGGCGAGCAACTCCACGACCTCGTCATCGGTCAGGGCCCGGCCCAGTGGCGACTGGCGGAGGACCTCGCGCACCAGGTTGCGGGCGGCCTTGTGGTCCGGCTCGATGTCGACCGTGTCGCCGTGGTCGGTCTCGCGCCATCGCGCGTACGCCGTCACCGCGGCCAGCGCCTCCATCGCGTCGGCATAACTGGAGAACGTGGGCAACCGGCCCATGCCGTCCGCAGCGCCCTCCCGTGGCTTGAGGTCGATGAAGTCGGCGAAGACACCGATCATCGTCTTCTGTGAAGTCCTGGCCACCTGGAACAGCTGGTTGTGGGTCTCCTGCGCGACCTGGTTGTAGATGTCCACGAGCGCGGTGACAACCACATCACAGGTGGGATCGGCAAGAGCTTCCCGGGCGGCCTCCGCGAACGCCTCGGGCCGGGGCAGACCCTCCAGAATCGTGGGGTTGGAGCAGTCGAGCCCGTGGCGCAGGGCGACCCGGTCGATGTGGCCGAGGATGGCCGGTGAGTTGGTGACCACCCGCACGCGGTCGCCGGCGGGCAACGGCTGCCGGACGAGGATCTGTGCGACGTCATACATCGAATCGCGGCGGGAACACACGATGACGCCGGACTGTCGGAAGATCGCGTCGATGGCCTCGGCCGGGGCCTCGCGCAGGCCCACCGTGACGCCCAGGCGGGGTTCGCGTACCGTCCGGCCCGGCGAGAACAGCACGACCGGCTTCTGCATCGCGAGACTGCGGAGGATCCGCGTGAACTTTCGCGGGTTGCCGATCCGGTCGAGCGACAGCAGACAGACCTCGGTGGCGTCGTCGTCCATCCAGAACTGCATCACGTCGTTGCTGGTCACGTCCGCGAACATGCCGGAGGAGATGAACGTCGCGAGCCCGAGATAACGATCCTTGGCTCCCTCGAGGAGCATGACTCCGATCGCCGACGACTGGCAGAACAGCGACACCGTCCCCGGCCGTGGCATCGGCGCCGGTGACGCGTTCATGGATATCTCGGGAGCCGTGTTGATGATGCCGAGGGCGTCCGGGCCCAGGAGGCGTACGCCATGTGCACGGGCCTGGTCCACGACAAGATAGTTCTGTTCCCCACCGAAATTGCCGCCCTGGATGGCGTACAGCCCGAAACACTTGCCGGACACCGCCTCGATGACGTCGACCACTTCGTCCGCCGGCAACACGGTCGCCACGATGTCGAGATCGTCGGGGAGGTGTGCGAGATCGGAGACCATGGGCAGGTCCCCGAGATCGAACCCCTCCTCGTCTCCCGGACACACCCCGATGAGCTCGCCGGTGAACCCGCCGCCGCGCAGCGCCTCCAGCCCCCGGACGAGTGCTCGGGCCGAGCCCACCATCGCGATCCTCCGCGGATGCAGCAGGCGGCGCACCGACGTCGATTCCGCGCGGTGCTCGCGGCGCAGCATGACCTCCCAGGACGAGTCCGTCGGCTGGATCGGGAACTCGACGATGATCATCCCGTCCTCATATTCCCGGGAGACCTGATAGCCGGCATCCGCGAAGACGCTCACCATGCGCCGATTCTGGGGCAGGACCTCCGCCACAAAACGCTGGATGCCGCGTTCCCGGGCCGCCTCCGCCAGGTGCTCGAGCAGCAGCTGTCCGCAGCCCTTGCCCTGCTGGGAGTCCTCGACGAGGAAAGCGACTTCGGCGTCGGAGTCGTCGATGCGGTCATAACGGCCGATCGCCACCATGTTCGCTCCGACGGTGAGGATGAGCGCCACCCGGTCGTTGTAGTCCACGTTGGTGAAGCGTTTGACATCCGTCTGGGACAGCACCGGATAGGGAGCGAAGAACCGGAGATATTTCGATTCCGGTGACACGCGGGCATAGAACGCCACCAGCCGGTCGGCGTCATCGGGGCGGATCGGGCGCATATGGGCGGTGCTTCCGTCGGCCAACAACACGTCCTTCTCCCACTCGCGCGGATAGGGCAGCGTCGCCACGACCGGGGCCTCTGAATCGCTCACAGGCTCAGCCTACGGTGTTCACCGGGACCCCCGCTGACCTCCGGGGGCCACACGTTAATGTCTCTCCCATGGCCCGCCCCTTCATCGCCGCCCGGATCGAGGACCGACTCAACCGCCAGATCACTCGCGTCGTGCGCCGGCGTGGGTGGTCGGAGCGCATCATCCCCTATGTGGGATATGGCTCGTCGAAGTTCATCCGCGTGCTGGCCCGCGTCGTTCTCTCGCCTCCGCTCGCCGACGGCGAGGTGCGTCCGCTGTCCCACGATGCCCCCCTCAATCGCCGCGGCTGGCGCAACTTCTTCACTGCCCCCCTGGCCAGCGGCACCTGCGAATGTCACGTCGAGGGACAGAGCTATCTCCTGCCGACCGACCGCAACGGTTATGTGGACACCCGCCTGCCGGTGCGGGGTCTCGAACCCGGCTGGCACGAGGTCACCCTGCGGTCGGGCGATCACGAGATGCAGGCGCCGATCATGATCGTCGACCCCGATCAGGAGTTCGGCCTGGTCAGCGATATCGACGACACCGTGATCAGCACGTCCCTCCCCCGCCCGCTGCTGGCCGCCTGGAACACCTTCGTGCTCCACGAGTCCGCGCGCCAGGAGGTGCCGGGCATGTCGGAGCTCTATCGCCGGCTCATTGCCGAGCACCCCAAGGCGCCCGTGGTCTATCTGTCCACCGGTGCCTGGAACACCGCCGACACCCTCACCCGGTTCCTCAAACATCACGAGTTTCCCGACGGTGCGCTGCTGCTGACCGACTGGGGCCCCACCAACTCCGGCTGGTTCCGTTCGGGCCAGGAGCACAAGCGCATCAACCTGCGCGATCTCGCGATCGACTTCCCCAAGATCCAGTGGATCCTGATCGGTGACGACGGCCAGCACGACCCGAGCATCTATGGTGAGTTCGCCGAGGCGCATCCGGACCGCGTCCGCATCATCGGGCTGCGCCAGCTGACCCCGGGCGAACAGATCCTCTCCCACGGCACGCTGCAATCCCTCGAGCGGGAGGAAATCGCGGACGATCTGACGGTGGTCCCCGAGGTCCGCGCCGAGGACGGTCACGGACTGGCACCGCTGCTCATGCAGGCGATGCGGGGGGATCTGCCCAAGCAGGAGCCCGCCCGCCCCTGACCGGCCCGGTCCGGGACCGCGCCACTGCGGCGTACTCCTTGCTTCGCGTGCCACAATGACCGCTGCACCGAACTGAGGAGTGGCCACCAACCCATGGCGCGCAAGACAACCGACCTGACCGACGACGACTTCACCGAACGGATCGTCGATGTCGACGTCTCGTCGGAGATGCAGTCGTCGTTCTTGGAGTACGCCTATTCGGTCATCTATTCCCGCGCGCTTCCCGACGCCCGTGACGGTCTGAAGCCTGTGCAGCGCCGGATTCTGTTCGCGATGGACGAGATGAACCTGCGACCCGACCGCGGCCACGTGAAGTGCGCCCGCGTGGTCGGCCAGGTGATGGGCCTCTATCACCCGCACGGCGACTCCGCGATCTATGACGCCCTCGTGCGCCTTGCCCAGGACTGGACGATGCGCCTGCCGCTGATCGACGGGCACGGCAACTTCGGCTCCCCGGACGCCGGCCCGGCGGCGATGCGCTATACCGAATGCCGCATGGACCACCCGGCCCTCGCGATGACCGATGAGCTCGATCAGGACACGGTCGACTTCAAACCGAACTACGACGGCAAGGAGTCCGAGCCGGTCGTCCTGCCCGCCGCCTTCCCCAACCGGCTCGTCAACGGCACGACCGGCATCGCGGTCGGCATGGCCACCAACATCGCCCCGCACAACCTCGGTGAGGTCGTGCAGGCACTCCGGCATCTGCTCAAACACCCCAACGCCAGCCTCGAGACCCTGATGCGGTTCATCCCGGGCCCGGACCTGCCGACCGGCGGCCGGATCGTCGGTCTGAACGGGATCGCGGACGCGTACGCCACCGGCAAGGGCTCGTTCAAGATCCGCGCCACCGCCCGGATCGAGAAGGTCTCCCCGCGCCGACAGGGCATCATCATCACGGAACTGCCCTACCTGGTCGGGACCGAGAAGATCATCGAGCAGATCAAGAAGCTCGTGCAGACCAAGAAGCTCACCGGGATCGCCGACGTGAAGGACCTCGCTGACCTGACCTCCGGCACCCGCCTGGTCATCGAGATCAAGAACGGCTTCAACCCGGAGGCCGTGCTGGAGCAGCTCTATCGCCTGACGAAGCTCGAGGATTCGTTCTCGATCAACGCGGTCGCCCTGGTCGAGGGGCAGCCCCGCACGATGTCGCTGCACGAGATGCTCACGGTCTACCTCGAGCACCGGCTGCAGGTCACCCTGCGCCGCACGACGTTCAACCGCAACAAGGCCGCGGATCGGTTGCACCTGGTCGAGGGTCTGCTGATCGCCATCCTGGACATCGACGATGTCATTGCGATCATCCGCGCCGCCGAGGACGCCGCGGCCGCCCGGGCCAGGCTCATCGAGGTGTTCGAGCTGACCGAGGTGCAGGCGAACTACATCCTCGACATGCAGCTGCGCCGGCTGACGAAGTATTCGCGGATCGAACTCGAGTCCGAACGCGACGACCTCCGGGCCCGGATCGCGGAGCTCAACGAGATCATCGACAACGACGACCGACTGCGCTCGGTGGTCAATGACGAGTTGGCGGACATCGCCAAACGATTCGGTACGCCGCGCCGCACCGTTCTCCTGGAATCCTCGGGTCAGACGGCATCGGCGTCGAGCGCGCCGCTCGAGATCGTGGATGCACCGTGCTGGCTGTTGCTGTCCACCACCGGGTTGGTCGCGCGCGTGGACACCGAATCCCCGTTGCCGGATCGCGGCCCCCGCGCCAAGCACGATGCCCTCCGCTCGGTGATCAGGGGCTCGACGCGCGGCGATTTCGGGGTGGTGACCTCGGCCGGACGGGTGATCCGGATGAGCGCGCTCGACCTGCCGACCGTGCCGCTGACCGCGAACGCCCCCAATCTGGCGGGCGGCAGCCGCATCGGCGATCTCATCGAACTGGCCGCCGGCGAACAGGTGCTGTGCCTCGCCCGGCTCGATCCCGAGTCCCCCGGGTTGGCGGTCGGCACCGCCCAGGGTGTGGTGAAGGTCGTCAAGGCCGACATCCTGACCCGGGACTCCTGGGAGGTCCTCACGTTCAAGGATCCCAAGGACCGGCTGGTCGGGGCCGTGGAGCTGCGCGACACCGCGGACCAGAACTTGGTGTTCGTCACGTCCGACGCGCAGCTGCTGCACTTCCCCGCCAGCCTCGTGAACGCCCAGGGGCGCACGGGGTCCGGCGTGGCCGGCATCAGGCTGTCCGCCGGCGCCGAGGTCATCTTCTTCGGCGCCGCCGCGGTGGCGGACGGTGAAGTGGTGACCATCACCGCCCCCGGTGAGGGGCTGCCGGGGACCGAGACGCCGACGGTGAAGGTCACGCCGCTGTCGGCGTACCCACCGAAAGGGCGCGCGACGGCCGGCGTACGCTGCCACCGCTTCCTGAAGGGCATCGACCGACTGCAACTCGCCTGGGTGGGCGAAGGAACGGCGATCGCGGCGTCGGCGACGGGTACGCCGGTCGCCCTCCCCGCAGTCGATGCCCGTCGGGACGGCTCCGGTGAACCGGTCAAGGGCACGATCGCCACAATCGGCGCCTCATGAGGCTTCCACAAAAAGCCGAATTGTTTCCCGTCCGGCATTCCGCCCGGCTGCCCACCAAAATACGCTGACGCCATGAGCGGATTCGACGACCTGCTGGCAGCCAA
This sequence comes from Propionibacterium sp., assembly GCA_012839035.1. Classification (GTDB taxonomy): domain Bacteria; phylum Actinomycetota; class Actinomycetes; order Propionibacteriales; family Propionibacteriaceae; genus Enemella. Next base: position 36 of record DUOB01000082.1, on the reverse strand, counting down.
TGCGCACTATGCCGAGAAATTCCACAGTGGCGGGTT
>DUOB01000081.1 GCA_012839035.1 Propionibacterium sp. | reverse complement strand
CTTCTGGCGGGGGCAGGTGGCGGGCGTGCAGGAACTGGCCAGCCGCCTCTCCGGCTCCGGCGACCTGTTCGACTCCGAGGGCCGCTCCCCCGCTGCCTCGATCAACATGGTGACCGCCCACGATGGCTTCACCCTGCGGGACCTCGTGAGCTACAACGACAAACACAACGAGGCCAACGGCGAGGGCAACCGCGACGGGTCGGACGACAACCGCTCGTGGAACTGCGGGCACGAGGGCGAGACCGACGACCCCAGCATCAATGCGCTCCGCCACCGCCAGGCGAAGAACATCATGGCGACCATGTGCCTCGCGACCGGGGTGCCCATGATCACCGCGGGCGATGAGATGGGCCGCACCCAGGGCGGCAACAACAACGCCTATTGCCAGGACTCACCGATCTCGTGGGTGTCGTGGGACACGATGGACGACTGGCAGGACCTCTATGCGATGACCCGCGAGATCCTCCGCCTGCGTGCGGAACATCCGGTGCTGCGACCGGACCGCTATCGCTACTACACCGAGGTGACGGATGCCGAGGGCAACGGCCTGGGCCGGGTCGATCTCACCTGGTTCAACGAGGCCGGTGCCGAGATGGATCCGGGCAATTGGCACGATCCGAACCGCCGGACGCTGGGCATGTATTCCAGCGACGTCGACGAGGCGTTCCTCACCTATCTGCACGCCCAGCCCGAAGGCGTGGACGTGACCCTTCCGGGCGAGCCCTGGGCCGTCGACTACCGGGTGGTCGTGCACAGCGGTTTCAACGGGGAATTCCCCGACGCCGAACATGTGCTGCCCGCCGGCTCCACCCTCCATCTGCCCGGCCGCAGCGTCGCGCTGCTCCAGGTCACGGTCCCGCCGCCCGCTGCGCCGGATGCCGAGGAGACCACCGCGTCCGCTCCCGAGGACACCGACTCAGGGGACGGCGGGGACGCCCTCGAGACCGCCACGGCGCCGGGTGCCGAGCTCGATGTCGAGACGGTGGCCGACGGTCTCACCGGGGACGAGGCGGATCAGGTCGAAGGCTGACATCTCGGCCTCGGTGTAGTCGGACTTCGCGTACAACGGGACCCGACTCGGTTCGGTCAGCCCCAGAACGCCCGCGAACGGCCCGCCCGACCGGGAGTGATAGGACATGTTCCCGGGCTGTTCGGAGTCGGAGAGGATGTAGTCGGCGATCTCCACGCGCCCGTTGCCCTGGTGCGGGGTGTCCAGACAGGGCGCGAAGAACGCCAGGTTCCAGGCGATGGCGACGCTCTCCCGGCCGTTGAGGTCGAGGAGCGAGTGCGTGATGGGTACGCGGGGCTGGGCGATCACGAAGGCCCGCTCTTCGCCGGTCTCCGCGTCCGGGGTCGCGGGCCCGTCCGACTCGGCGACGATCCGGAACCGCGCAATCTCGGCACTCGGGTGGAGCCTGATGTCGCTGAGGTCCGAGGTGGCCAGCGTCTTGCGGGTGGGGACGAGCTCCCGCTCTGTCCCATTGTCGTATTCGACGGTCACGCGGTGGCCGTCATCGATCCCGCTCACCGCTATTACCAGGGGCCAGCGGCCGTCGCGCACGCTGTCGGGCAGGACGTACCAGCCGGTCTCCATGCGGTCCGGGGCCACCGGGTCGGCTGCCCATCCGAGCAGTCCCGAGGTCGCCGGCCGGGTGAACGGATCGGGTGCACCGTCGTCCGGTGCGGAGAGGGCACCTCGCCCGGGGTCGGGTTCGAAGTGCAGGGAGCGCTCAAGCTTGCACGGTTCCCCGGCGATGGCCGAGAGAGCCGCCGAGGCCATGGTGTAGCGGTCCGGGCCACGCGCGGCCGCGGCCTGCGCGAAGTTGGCGTACTGGGATCCGCTCAGCACGGCGAGCCCGAGCGCATAAATGATCGGCCAGCGCCCGGAGTGGACCGCCGTCCTGCGCCGCAGCAGCCAGCCGATCAGCAGCACGCCCGCCAGCACCACGAACGGCCACAGGGGGACGGGGCCGATCCGCAGGGGGTTCTTGTCGAGCAGCAGCCCCAGGGTGGAGAGCTTCCACCAGGTGTTGTTGTGATGCAACGACAGCCCCACGGCCACCACCGACCCACCGACGAGAGCCGCGGCGGCTGTGGCGTTGACGCGCCGGGCGAGCACCTGGGCCCCGGCCGCCATCGCCAGGGGACCCAGCAGGAGCCACGCGCCGAAGTGGTGCGGGAGCTTCGTGGGGGCGACGAGCATCACCAGCAACAGCGCGATCCCGCCGCCGACGACGTGGCGGGAGACGGTGCGGTTGACGCCCGGCAGTCCGGCGCCGCGTCTGCGCAGTCGCCAGGCCAGGAAACCCAGGGCGACCACGGTGAGATACACGCTGAACTGGCGGGCGGCGAAGGACCACCACAGCTTCCAATAGCGCACCACGTCCTGCCAGAAGGGATAGATCGGCCCGTATTCCGCACGGGCGCGATTCGATGACAGCACGCTCGCGAAGCTCTGGTCGGCGAACATCAGCAGCACGACCGCGCCGAGCGACGCGAGCCAGGCGGTCGCGACGGCGAGGGCCCGGATCGGCGTGGGTCGGAGCCAACGCCACAGCGCGGGTGCAGCCACGACGAACGGTGCCACGGCCACCAAGCCCGTGGGGCCGGTCCCGACGGTGAGTCCGGCCACGAGTGCCCCGACCAGCAGGGGCCAGATGCTGCGACGATGCAGGGCATCCAGCACACAGAACAGAACGATGCCGCTGCCGACCGCGAACCACAGTTCGGGGCGCAGAGAGTTGGCGAACACCAGCCACAACAGCGTGAAGCCGGCGGCCAGTGCGACGCGGGACGCACCGGTCAGCGCCGGCAGGAGGCGGGGAGCCAGGAAGTGCCGGAGCAGGAGCCATCCCACCACGGCGAGGAGTGCGGGCAGCAGCCGCAGCCAGACCGGCTCCATCGAGATGTGGCCCCAACGCGCGTACAGCTCATAGAACCAACCGAAAGGTGCCTCGGGGGCGTTGTTCCAGCGCACATAGTTGCCGACATAGCCACTCATCCCGGGCGTCCGGATGATCTGGGCGATGAAGCCGTCGTCGTCCGTCGCACCCCCGGCGACGACCCCGACAACGATCGCGCCGAGCACCACGGCGTCGTCGACGCCCGCTCGGAACCGCGCTCGCCATCGTCTGCGTGGCCTGTTCCCCAGCGCAGCCAAGGCCAGGGCCACCGCCAGCAGAGCCGCGCTGACCGTGCCGACCAGCACCTTGAGCGTCGACGGCGACGAGTCCCACTGCGTGTCGGCGACAACAGTGGCCGACACCCCGCGTACCCCGGGCCCGGACGACAGGGAGTCCACCGCCGGCCGCAGGTCCCCGGCGTGGCGGAAGACTTCCTGTCCGTCGGCAGTGACAGTGACCGCGGCAGTGTCGATGTCGATCGCCATCGTCTCGCAGGCGGGCACCGGGGTGGTCAACGCTTCTCCGCGCAGCGTGAGCTGCAGCGCACCGCCCGTCAGGGCGATCCGGCCCCGAGCCGCCCGCATGTCCTCATCGACCGCACGCACGGTGTCGAGCAGCTGACCCGGGTGGGCACCGGCCTGGGCACAGTCCACCGTCAGGGTGAGCCGCTCCGGTCGATAGGGACTCAGCGGGAGAGCCGCTGGGGCAGCCCCATCCCAGTGATAGGTCGCGGTGTGCTGGATCACCGGCAGCGCCGGAAACACGAGCATCCCCACCCCGGCCAGCAGCGCCAGCAGCAGCACGGTCGGCCAGCGTTCGGGCGAGCGCCGGGGCCGTCGGGCGAGCGCCACGGTGCGGCGCAACGCCCACTCGGGCCGCGTTCGGGCCAGCGGCGCGCGCTCAACGGGGTCGGTCACACCCGCGATCCTAGGTTGTCACGGCTCCCGGAACGGTGCTGCCATCCCCGTGGGCAACCGGCGAAAGAGGCGAATTCTGGGTCGGCTGCACATCCACGACCGTCCCCGCTAGTTTGGGTCCCGTGACAGCGAACAGTTCCGAAGCATTCCCGAAGGCGACCACCCCCACCTCGTCGGCCCTCACCACCACTCTGTCCAGCGAGCTCGGTTCCGTGATCGGACGCATTCCTGTCACGAAAGTCTCGCCGGTCCTCGAGGGGGGCGCCTATCCCGCCAAGGCAACCGTCGGCGAACTGGTCCCGATCCGGGCCACCGTGTTCCGGGAGGGCCACGACTCGGTCGCTGCCACGGTGGTGCTGACCGATCCGGAGGGTCGCGTCACGCGCACCCGCATGGAGAGGTGCGAGCCCGCCGGTTTCGACCGCTGGGAAGCCCTGGTCCGTCCGGGCGATCCGGGCCTGTGGACCTTCCGGGTGGAGGGCTGGGACGACCCCTGGGGCACGTGGAGCCATCACGCCGAGGTCAAGCTCCCCGAGGGCATTGACGTCGAGCTGCTCTGCGGGGAGGGGCGCCTGCTGTTCACCGAGGCAGCCGAGGCGGCGTACGCGGGGGGCTCGCCGGGCGCCGGCAAGCGACTGGAGCACTTGGCCGAGCGCTGCGACCCCCAGACCGAGGTGCGCTATCTCATCCACGACCTGCTGGGTGAGGAGGCCTGCGAGCTCATGCAGAAGTTCGGCCCGCGACGCCTGGTGTCGCCGACACCGGACTATCCGTTGTACGTCGACCGGGAGCGCGCCCTCTTCAGTGCGTGGTACGAGTTCTTTCCCCGCTCGCAGGGCGCCACTCAGGACCCGGAGACGGGCGAGTGGACCTCCGGCACGTTCGACACGTCCCACGAACGGCTCGAAGCGGCCGCAGACATGGGCTTCGATGTGGTCTATCTGCCCCCGATCCACCCGATCGGCGACCAGTTCCGGAAGGGCAGGAACAACACCCTGACCCCCGCGCCCGGCGACCCCGGCTCGCCGTGGGCGATCGGCAACGCCGAGGGCGGTCATGACGCGATCCATCCGGATCTCGGTGATTGGGACGCGTTCGACCGGTTCGTGGCCAAGGCGAAGTCACTGGGTCTGGAGGTCGCGCTCGACTTCGCGCTCCAGGCCTCCCCGGACCATCCCTGGGTCACCGAACATCCGGAATGGTTCACCGAGCGGATCGACGGCACGATCGCCTATGCGGAGAACCCGCCGAAGAAATATCAGGACATCTATCCGATCAACTTCGACCGCGACCGCGACGGCATCTACGCCGAATGCCTCCGGATCCTCAAACTGTGGATCGACCGCGGAGTGACGATCTTCCGCGTCGACAACCCGCACACCAAGCCCGTGGAATTCTGGGCCTGGTTGCTCGCCGAGGTGCGGCGTACCAACCCCGAGGTGCTCTTCCTCGCCGAGGCGTTCACCCGCCCCGAGATGATGCACATGCTCGGCAAGGTCGGCTATCACGTCTCCTACACCTATTTCACGTGGCGCAACGAGAAATGGGAGCTGGAGGAATACCTCTATGAGCTGACCAACGAGATGGACGCGTTCTATCGCCCGAGCTTCTGGGTCAACACCCCCGACATCAACCCGAAATTCCTCCAGACCTCCGGTCCGGCCGGCTTCACGATCCGGGCGGTGCTGGCCGCGACCCTGTCCCCGAGCTGGGGCATGTATTCCGGCTACGAGCTGTTCGAGCACGAGCCCCTGCGGCTCGGCGGCGAGGAATACATCAACTCGGAGAAGTACGAATACCGGCCGCGCGACTGGTCGGGCGGAGCGTACGGAAATCTGAACACGCTCATCCGCATGCTCAACGACGTCCGCAACGCCGAGCCGGCGCTTCAGCAGCTCCGCCACCTCACCTTCCACCACGCACCGAACGCCCAGGTGATCGCCTATTCGAAACACGACGGCGATTCCCACGTGCTAGTGGTGTGCTCACTGGATCCCCACAACGTCCAGGAGACCGAGGTCTATGTCGAGCTCGACGCCTTCGGGCTGGACGCCGACGCCCTGTTGGATGTTCGGGATGCGATCACGGGGGCGGAGTACCGTTGGGGCGCCAAGAACTTCGTCCGACTCACGCCGGCCGAACCGGCCCACGTGTTCGTCGTCTCCCCCGCCTGACCCGCGCTGTCCGGGGCATCTGCCCATGCCCCGGCAATTCACGAGGACCTGAGTGAACGAGAACCGATCCGTTGAGGAACCGATCCTTGATGCCACCGCCGGCATGGACCCTTCGGACCATGAATGGTTCAAGAAGGCGGTCTTCTATGAGGTGATGGTGCGCAGCTTCCGCGACTCCAACGCCGACGGCATCGGTGATCTCGCCGGCCTGTCCGAGAAGCTCGACTATCTCCAGTGGCTCGGCGTGGACTGCCTGTGGCTGCCCCCGTTCTTCCCGTCCCCGCTGGCGGACGGCGGCTATGACGTGTCGAACTACACCGACGTCCTGCCCTCGCTCGGCACGCTGGAGGAGTTCCGGGAGTTCGTCATCGGGGCCCACGCCCGGGGCATCCGGATCATCACCGACTTCGTGATGAACCACACCTCCGACCAGCATCCGTGGTTCCAGGCCTCCCGCAACGATCCCGACGGTCCCTATGGGGACTTCTACGTGTGGGCGGACGGCGTACCCGAAGGCAGCGAGGATCCGGCCCGCACCCCACCGCACGTTCCCGGGGACCCTGCGGAGTACGCCGACGCCCGGATCATTTTTCTCGACACCGAGGCGTCGAATTGGACCTATGACGAGGTCCGCGGTCAATACTTCTGGCACCGCTTCTTCCACCACCAGCCGGACCTCAACTTCGAGAATCCCCGCGTCCTGGCCGAGATCATGGATGCGATCCGCTTCTGGCTGGAGCTCGGCATCGATGGCTTTCGGCTCGACGCGGTCCCCTATCTGATCGAGGAGGACGGCACCGACTGCGAGAACCTGCCCGGCACGCATCGCATTCTCAAAGAGGTGCGAGCCATGATCGATGCGGAATTCCCGGGCCGCGTCCTGCTCTGCGAGGCGAACCAGTGGCCGGACGACGTCGTGGAGTATTTCGGCGACGACGACGAGTGCCACATGGCTTTCCACTTCCCCGTCATGCCGCGGCTCTTCATGGGCCTGCGCAGGGAATCCCGGGAATGCATCTCCGACATCCTGGCCGCCACACCCGAGATCCCACCCGGCTGCCAGTGGGGGACGTTCCTGCGCAACCACGACGAGCTGACCCTCGAGATGGTGACGCCCGAGGACCGGGACTACATGTGGGCCGAGTACGCCCCGGACCCCCGCATGGTCAGCAACCTCGGCATCCGCCGCCGCTTGGCCCCCCTGGTGGACGGCGATATGCGGCGCATCCATCTGTTGCACGCCCTGTTGCTGGGACTCCCCGGTTCCCCGGTGCTCTACTACGGGGACGAGATCGGCATGGGCGACAACATCTGGCTCAATGACCGGGATGGTGTCCGGACCCCGATGCAGTGGAACGCCTATGAGGGCGCCGGCTTCTCCGAGGCACCGGAGGAGGACTTCTATCTGCCGCTGGTCCAGGACCCGCGCTATGCCCCGGCCGGTGTGAACGTCGAGCAGCAGATGCTCGATCCCGGTTCGCTGCTCGTGTGGCTGCGTGCCCTGTTGGTGATCCGGCGCAACCATCCCGCGTTCGGGCTGGGCGATTTCACCGATCTCGGCGGGGACAACATGAAGGTCTTCTCGTTCCTCCGCAGTCACACCGATGACGACGGCCGGCGAGTGGCGATCCTGTGCGTCAACAACCTGTCCCCCGAGCCACAGCAGGTGGCACTCGATCTGTCCCAGTACGCCGGCCTCGTGCCCTATGACCTCCTGCGCGATGACGACCATGCGATGATCCACACGGGTCCGTTCGAGCTCGAGGTCGCCGGCCACGGGTTCCTGTGGCTGCGGATCATGGCCGACGATCCGGCCCTGACCGAGCCCGATCCCGCCGCCCACAGCGCGGCAAGCGTGACGATCGAGGAAGACAACCTCGTCCCGATCGACCCGCACTGATCCAGCCCATCCACCGAACGAAAGAGGACCGATGCCGCCCGTGTCATCAGACGCGCTCCCCTCGGTTGCCGAGGTGATCGAAGCCGCGTTGCCCCGGGCCAGATGGTTCGCCGGCAAAGGGCGGGCCGCCCATGTCCGGGCACTTGTCCCGCTGCCCTGGCTCACCGATGACGAACTCCCGGCCGTGCGGTTCGAGATCGCCGAGGTCGTCGACCCCGTTGCTCCCGAATGGGTCGAGCACTATCTGGTGCCCCTGTGCTATCGGAGTGCCGCCGATCCGCTCGGACCGGGGCTGGGGGTCGCCGCCCACGCGGCGCTGGGCGCGGTGGCCGTGCACGATGCCAGCGCCGACCCCTATGCGCACGATGTCCTGCTGGGGTTCGTCGCCAGGTCCCGTGACGTTGTCGAGGGAACCAATCGGCTCCAGTGCCGCGTACTCGACACGTCGCGGCTGCGGCCCGGACTGCCCGCCCGACGCTTCGGTGGCGAGCAGAGCAACACCTCCGTCATGTACGCCAGCATCGCCATGCTCAAATTCTTCCGACGGCTCGAGTTCGGCGGGGAGAACCTGGACATCGAAATCCACCGCGAGCTCGCCGACGGGCCGGCCCGTGGCCGTCTGGCCGGGCTGATGAGCTGGCTGACCGCGGAGTGGATCGACTCGGACCACCAGGTCCGCTCCGCGGACCTCGGCATGTTGGTCGATCAGGTGCCGAACGCGGCGGACGGCTGGGATCTGGCCGTCGCGAGCGTGGTGGACGGGACGGACTTCACGGCGTACGCCACAGAACTCGGACACGCCCTCCGCGAGGTGCACGCCGGCTTGGCCGAGGCTTTCGGGACCACGACGCTGCCCGGTGCGGAGCAGTCCGCCACCATGCGTCGCCGGCTGGTGGACGCGATTCCCGAGGTGGATGAGCTGACTCCCCTGCACGGCGCGCTCGACAGCCGCCTCGCCTGGCTGGGCGATATCGACCACACGGTGCAGCGCATCCACGGCGACTTCCACCTGGGGCAGGTGCTGCTCGCCCGCAGCGGTCCCAACCCCGGCTGGCGCATCATCGACTTCGAGGGTGAGCCGTTGAAGCCCCTCGCCGAGCGTCGCGCGCCGGACACCGTGTGGCGCGATGTCGCGGGTCTGTTGCGCTCGTTCGACTATGCCGGGGCCTTCGCCACCCGGCAGGAGGGTGTGCAGCCGGAGTCCGCTGCAGCCTGGGTTGCGGCGTGTCGGGAGGCATTCCTGTTGGCGTACGCCGGCCACCCCCTCACCAGTGAGGAGCACCACATCCTGCAGGCCTATCAGATCGACAAGGCGATCTATGAGTGCCGCTATGAGAAGCGCAACCGACCCGAATGGCTGCCCATCCCGCTCGCGGCACTGGCCTCCGTGGCCGCTGAATCCCTGGCGACGCCCGTCGCCGGCTCGACAGAACAACTGGCGACCCCGGTCGCCGGCGAACCGAACGCTTCCGAAGGAGAGAATCATGGGCGCTGACCGCCACGGCGGACTGCAGGGCTGGGACTTCGAGGGGTTCCACAGCGGTGGGGACACCGAGCTGTGGAAGCGGCTCGGCGCGCACGTCGTCACTCTCCCGGACGGCGACGGGACCGTCACCGGCACCCGCTTCACCGTATGGGCACCGAACGCCCGGGAAGTGCGGCTCGTGGGTGAGTTCAACGGCTGGAACTCCGATGCCCACCACATGGAGTTGATCCCGGGCTCCGGAGTGTGGGGCCTGTTCGTGCCCGATGTGGGCGCGGGGGCCGTCTACAAATACAAGATCCACGGTGCCGACGGGCGCTGGGTGGACAAGGCCGATCCGATGGCCAGGTTCGCCCAGGGGACCCCGGAAACCGCATCGATCGTCTATGAGAGCTCCTATCAGTGGGGGGACGACGAATGGCTCGCCAAACGCGCCGCCTCGCAACCGCACGCGGAGCCGATGTCCATCTATGAGGTGCACCTCGGGGGCTGGCGACCGGGGAAGACCTATCTCGAGCTCGCTGATGAACTGGTCGAATACGTGTCCTGGCAGGGATACACACACGTTGAATTCCTGCCCCTCGCCCAGCATCCGTACGCCCCGTCGTGGGGCTATCAGGTCACCGGTTATTTCGCCCCCATGTCGAACTTCGGGACCCCGGACGAGTTCCGTCTGCTCGTCGACCGGCTCCATCAGGCCGGGATCGGCGTGATCATGGACTGGGTGCCCGGACACTTCCCCAAGGACGACTGGGCCCTCGGCCGATTCGATGGCACGGCGCTGTATGAGCATGCCGACCCGCGCCAGGGCGAACAGCCCGACTGGGGCACCTATGTGTTCAACTTCGGGCGCAATGAGGTCAAGTCGTTCCTGGTGTCCAATGCCTTGTACTGGATCAAGGAATTCCACATCGACGGCCTGCGCGTGGATGCCGTCGCCTCGATGCTCTATCTCGACTATTCGCGCGGCGACAACTGGGTGCCCAACGCCTATGGTGGTCGCGAAAACCTCGAGGCCGTCGACTTCCTGCGGTATGTCAACAAGCACCTCTATGAGCGCGAGCCCGGCTGCATGATCATCGCCGAGGAGTCCACCTCGTGGCCCGGCGTCACCAAGCCGGTGCATCACGGCGGTCTGGGCTTCGGCTTCAAGTGGAACATGGGCTGGATGAACGACACCCTCAGCTATCTGAGCGAGGAGCCCGTTCACCGGCAATATCACCACAACAAGATGACGTTCGCGATGATGTACGCCTTCTCGGAGAACTTCGTCCTCCCGATCAGTCACGACGAGGTCGTGCACGGCAAGGGATCCATGATCAACAAGGTTCCCGGCGACGACTGGCAGAAGTTCGCGACACTGCGCGCCTATTACAGCTTCATGTGGTCGTTCCCGGGCAAGCAGCTGATCTTCATGGGCAACGAGTTCGGTCAGCGCAAGGAGTTCGACGAACACACCGGCCTGGAGTGGTGGGTCTCGGACCTGTGGGGCCATCGGGGCCTGCAGTTGCTGTTCCGGCGGCTCAACGAGCTGTATCGCGAGAATCCTATGCTCTGGGAGCTCGATTCCGATCCGAACGGGTTCCGCTGGATCAACGCCGATGACGCGGGCGGCAACGTGTTCACGTTCCTGCGGTTCGACACCGACGGGAACGCGCTCGCATGCGCGGTGAACTTCTCACCGGTCCCCCGCCCGGATTATCTGATCGGCCTGCCCCACGGGGGCCGCTGGACCGAGATCCTGAACACCGACGCCGAGGAATTCCACGGCTCGGGCCAGTGGGGCAACCAGGGTGAGGTCCAGGCCCATGAGGTTCCTGCGCACGGCTTCGGCCACAGCGCGGAGATCACCGTGCCGCCGCTCGCTGCGGTGTGGTTCACCAGCCGGCGCAGTGCCATCGAGGCGGGCGACCCCGGCATCCAGTGAGAACGCGATGAGCCGTGCCCGCAATCAGTGCGGGCACGGCTCGGTGCGTTGAGGCTCAGAACAGCGCGCTGGCGAGCTTGCGTCGGAACGTGAGCACGGCCGGATCGGTCGGACCGACCGTGTCGAACAGCTCCAGCAGGCGGACCCGCACTGTCTCCCGGTCGTCACCCGCCGTCCGCCGGATCACGGCCACCAGCCGCTCGAAGGCGCCCTCCACGTTGCCCTGGACCATGTCGAAATCGGCTGCGGCCAGCTGTGCCTCGACGTTGTCCGGTTCGCCCGCGGCACGCGTCAGTTCGGAGCCGTCCAGTTTGGCCCCCCGCGCCAGCAGCCCGGCCTGTGCCCGGCCGACTTGCGCCTCGGTGTCGTTGGGGGTCTCCTTGAGGAGCTTCTCGAACTCGTCGCGCGCCGTCTCGAATGCACCGCTCTCCATCGCCGCATAGGCCGCATCGAAGCGTGGGTCCGTCGGCCGCGCGCGAGCGCCGTCCGCGCCCTCGCCATGGACATGTGCGGCGACGGGTTCAGCCTTGCCGACGATGCCATTGGCGACAGCGGCCTGCAGCACCTGCTCAAGCACCGCGAGGACATTGCGCTTGGGTTGCACGCCTTGGAACAGCGGCGATGCCCGACCCCCCAGCAGGGCGATGACGGTCGGCAGCACCTGCACCGACAAAGCTTGCGCCAGCTCCGGCGTGACGTCCGCATCCACGCGGGCCAGGAGGAGTTTGCCCGCCATCTCGTTGGCGATCTCGGTGAGATCGTTGCTCATCGCCGGACCGCCCTGGGCCCGTGCCGACGTGAATTCGATGATGACCGGGTGCTGCATCGACAGCCGGATCATCGCTTCGAAATCTTCCGGACTGTGGATCTCCGTCACATAGCCGGGACCGGTGGGCGGTGCGGACCCGGGCCCAGCAGCCGACGGTGGGGTCTGCTGGGCGAGGGACGACAGGTCGACCGCCCCTGGGCGGCTGAAGCTCTCTGAGGTCATGCGGCCCATTGTTGCAGGTGGGCACGACAAGGGTGCTGCACCGGAAATCGACCCAGGCCCTCATCGCCCCGCCGGGATGAATACGATGCCCTTATGGCTCATCCGCGTGCAGGCACAGTCGCCCTCCCCGAAGATCTCATCGATGTCGACGCCGTTCTCGGCGCCTACTACGACCTGACCCCGGATCCGGACAACCCCGATCAGCAGGTGTCATTCGGCACCTCGGGTCACCGCGGGTCCAGCCTGGACACCAAGTTCAACGAGCTGCACATCGCGGCCACCACCCAGGCGATCGTCGAATATCGCGCCGGCCAGGGCATCACCGGGCCGCTGTTCCTGGGCAAGGACACTCACGCCCTGTCCCTGCCCGCGTGGAAGACCGCGATCGAGGTGCTCGTCGCCAACGGCGTCGCGCTGCGTGCCGAGCGGGAGCAGGACTACACACCCACCCCCGCTGTCTCCCGCGCGATCATCGTGCACAACGCCGGCGGTTCCGGCGGCACCGCGGACGGCATCGTGGTCACCCCCTCGCACAACCCGCCCCGCGACGGCGGGTTCAAATACAACCCGCCCCACGGTGGCCCGGCCGACACCGACGCGACCTCCTGGATCGCCGACCGCGCCAACGAGTTGATGCGCGACCCGGCACAGATCCGGCGTACTCCCTATGACCGCGCCAAAGCCGACGTCGCGACCTTCGACTATCTGACCGCCTATGGCAACGACCTGAAGAACGTCCTCAACCTCGGCGCGATCCGCGAGGCCGGCGTGACGATCGGGGCTGATCCGATGGGTGGCGCGTCGGTGCAGTACTGGGGCTGGATCGCCGAACACCTCGGCCTCGACCTCACGGTCGTCAACCCCGAGGTCGATCCGACGTGGGCGTTCATGACGCTCGACACCGACGGCAAGATCCGCATGGACTGCTCGTCACCCAACGCGATGGCGAGCCTGATCGCCAACCGGGACGCCTACCAGATCGCGACCGGCAACGACGCCGACTCCGACCGGCACGGCATCGTCACCCCCGACGGCGGCCTCATGGACCCGAACGCCTATCTCGCGGTGGCGATCGAATACCTGTTCAGCCACCGTGAGGGCTGGTCCCCCGACGCCGGCGTCGGCAAGACGCTGGTGTCGTCCAGCCTGATCGACAAGGTCGCGGCCGAGCTCGGCCGGCGGCTGGTCGAGGTCCCGGTCGGCTTCAAGTGGTTCGTGCCGGGCCTCGGTGACGGGTCGATCGGGTTCGGTGGTGAGGAGTCCGCGGGTGCGTCCTTCCTGACCCTGGACGGCCGAACGTGGACGACCGACAAGGACGGCATCATCCTCGCGCTGCTGGCCAGCGAGATCCTCGCGGTCACCGGTGATTCCCCGAGCCAGCGCTATGCGGCGATCGAGGCCCGCAACGGCGCGTCGGCGTACGCGCGGATCGACGCCGACGCCAACCGCGAGCAGAAGGCGCGGCTGAGCAAACTCTCCCCCGCCGACGTCAGCGCCACTGAGCTGGGTGGGGAGAAGATCGCCCAGATCCTGACCGAGGCGCCGGGCAACAATGCGGCGATCGGCGGACTCAAGGTCGTGACCGAGAGCGCGTGGTTCGCCGCACGGCCGTCGGGAACCGAGGACAAATACAAGATCTATGCCGAGTCGCTGCGCGGCGCCGACCACCTCGCCCAGGTCCAGAGCGAGGCGAAGGCCGTGGTGGACGGGGTCCTGGGTGGCTGAAGGAGTACGCCCCATCGCCCTCATCACCGGGGGGACCCGCGGCATTGGCCGGGCGATCGCCGATGCGCTGGCCGTCGATCACCGCCTGTTGATCGGCGGCCGGGACGCGGCACGGTGCGCGGAGATCGCGGCCACCTATCCGGACGCCATCGGCTGGCCGGCCGATCTGGACGACCCGGTCGCCGTCGCGGCGGCGGCCGCAGATGTCAACCGTCTGGATGTTCTGGTCCATTCCGCGGGGATTGCGGAGGGTGCGGTCGTCGCCGAGACCCCCCGGGACACGTGGACGAGAGTCTTGCAGACGAACGTGGTGGCCGTGGCCGACCTCACCCGCGTGCTGCTGCCCGCCCTGCGGTCCGCCGGCGGGCACGTGATCCTGATCAACTCCGGCGCTTCCATGCGAGCGGCGCCGGGCAGCGCGGCCTATGCCGCGAGCAAAGCGGCTCTCACGTCCTTCGGTGACGCACTGCGGGAGGAAGAACGTGGTCGTGTGCGGGTCTGCTCGGTGCATCCCGGCCGCGTCGACACCGACATGCAGGTCGCACTGCAGTCGCGCAAGGGCCGAGACTACGAGCCCAGCGAGCATCTTCGTCCGCAGTCGGTCGCCGCGGCCGTGCGAGTCGCCGTGGACGCCTCGCCGGAGGCGATGATCGAATCGGTCATCATTCGTCCGGCGAACGGCTGATCTCCGGAAGCGTCCGGGTTTCAGATCCTCGGTCGGGGCAGGGGTCCGTCGAGCAGCAGTTCCGGAGCGCAACGTTCCAATGGCGTCGAGGCCCAGGTGAAGGCCTTGGTTATGGTCTTCCGGTCGTGTCGGGCCAATCGGGACCGGAATTCTGTCAGGGTCAGTGGCACCAATTCGACGTCCGGCACGTCGCCGTGAAGTCCATCGAAGATATAGGGATTGTGGTGGAACCGCCCGGTCTCCCAGACATAGGTCCAGTGACACCACCCGTCATGGCTCAGACGAGTGAACCACTTGATGTGCGCCTCGGGCGCCAATGGCTGCCCCTCTTCCTCGGGCGGGCGCAGATCGACCAAGGCATAGACTTGCGGCAGATGCCGCCCCAGGCAGAACTCCCGTCCGGCACCCGTCGGGAACCAGGCGTCCCGCTGTTGGCCGGACCGGAAGGCCGGGATCCGGCGGGACAGCTCACGCCGGAGCACCTCCACCTCGGTCCTGTCCTGCGCGCTGCCGTGCGTGTAGAGCCGGTTGAGCTGGGTCGTCATCATGCCGGCGACGCGGGTCAGCGTCCCCACACCGTGATAGACGTAGTGGTCCGTGCCCCGCGGTCGGGAGATCAATTCCCACTCAGTGATCCGGCCGGCCACATCGCCCTCCTGAAATGCCGCAGAGCGGTCAGAAGCGAGCCGGCTCGGCGTACTCCCCCCACTCCGCACGCAACGCGTTGCAGATTTCACCCAACGTCGCCTCGGCGCGCACTGCCACCAGCATCGGTTCAATCAGGTTGTCGGCTGCCCTGCTCGCCGTCACCATCGCGTCCAGAGCAGCGATCACTGCGGCATCATCGCGCTCACTCCTCCGTTGCGCAAGCACCCGAACCTGTTCGCGTTCGACCTCGTGCGAGACCCGCAGGATCTCGAGGTCACCGGTGACCGACCCTGTGTGGCAGTTGACGCCCACGACTTTCTTGGCGCCGGACTCGAGTTGTTCCTGATAGGCATAGGCCGACTCGGCCACCTCCGCGCTGAACCAGCCGTCCTCGATACCGCGGAGCAGTCCTGCGGTGATGGGTCCGATCGGATGACCGCCGCTGCGCTCCCCCAGCTCGCGGATACGGGTGAAGGTCTCCTCCGCCTCCCGTTCGAGACGATCGGTGAGCGCCTCCACATACCACGACCCACCCAGTGGATCCGCGACGTTGACGATCCCCGTTTCCTCGGCCAGCACCTGCTGGGTGCGCAGGGCGATCTCGGCGGCCTGTTCGCTGGGCAGGGCCAGCGTCTCGTCCAAGGCGTTCGTGTGGAGGGAGTTCGTGCCGCCGAGCACGGCTGCAAGGGCTTCCACCGCGGTGCGCACGACGTTGTTGTAGGGCTGCTGGGCCGTGAGCGACACTCCGGCTGTCTGCGTATGGAACCGCAGCCATTGCGCCCGATCGGTCGTGGCCCCGAAGTGCTCACGCATCCACCGCGCCCAGATTCGGCGCGCTGCCCGGAACTTCGCGATCTCCTCGAAGAAGTCGATGTGGGCGTCGAAGAAGAAGCTGAGCCCCGGCGCGAAGGTGTCGATGTCGAGCCCCCGTGAAAGTCCCAGTTCCACATAGCCGAACCCGTCGGCGAGCGTATAGGCCAGCTCCTGCGCGGCGGTGGCGCCCGCCTCCCGGATGTGATAGCCGGACACCGACAAAGGCTTGTAGTCCGGCATGTGTGCCGAGGTGTATTCCATCAGGTCACCGATCAGGCGGAGATGCGGTTCCGGAGCGAACAACCACTCCTTCTGGGCGATGTACTCCTTGTAGATGTCGGTCTGCAAGGTGCCGTTGAGCCGCGTGGTGTCGACACCGGCACGCTCCGCGGCGACGACATACATGCAGAAGATCGGGATGGCGGGCCCGGAGATCGTCATCGACGTGGTCACGGCACCGAGGTCGATCCCCTCGAACAGGACCTCCATGTCGGCGACGGAATCGATCGCGACACCGCAATGCCCCACTTCGCCCAGCGCGCGGGGATCGTCCGAATCCCGTCCCATGAGCGTGGGCATGTCGAAGGCCACCGACAGCCCGCCGCCGCCGGCATCCAGGATCATCCGATAGCGCTCGTTGGTCTGGCGCGCGTTGCCGAAGCCCGCGAACTGGCGGATCGTCCAGGGGCGACCCCGATAGCCCGTTGGGTGGAGTCCGCGCGTGAACGGGTATTCCCCCGGCCAACCAATGCGCGGCATGCGTTCATCCGCCGCTTCGTCCACTGGGCCATAGACCGGTTCGACCGGGTCACCCGACAGCGTGGTGAAGTCCCGGTCCCGGACCTTGCCCGCGGCCACCGCTGCATCCCACGCGGCAACCCAGCGCTCACGTCCCGTGCTCTCGGCCATCGCTACCTCCGTTGGTCGGGTGGCCCTCACGGAAATAGTAGGACACCGAATTGTGCCCGTCGGGCGACTGCAGGGGCTTCCGCAACAAAACAACGCCGACCCGTCTCCGGGCAGCTCCCCACAAGGCTCTTTGGTTGGGGGTGCACCAGGTCCGGGTCGAAAAGTTGCGCCGCTAGGCTGACACAGGTGAAGACGGTCGCGATCATCCCGGCCCGGGGCGGCTCCCAGGGCGTCCCCGGCAAGAATCTCCGCCCCATCGGCGGCATCCCCCTTGTTGCTCGGGCGGTGCGCGCCTGCCGGGCAGCCCGACGGATCGACGCAATCTTCGTCACCACCGATGACGCGGCGATCGCTGCCGCGGCGCGAGCGGCAGGTGCCGAGATCATTGACCGGCCGGCAGAGTTGGCGGGGCACACCGCCTCCAGCGAGTCCGCACTGCTCCACGGCCTCGACGAGCTTGCCACCCGCGGAATCGATGCCGAGATCATGGTCTTCGTGCAATGCACGTCCCCTTTCATCCGGCCGCAGGACCTCGATGCCGGTGTGGAGCTCGTGACGTCTGGGGCCGCGGATTCTGCCTTCTCCGGGATCGAGACCTATGAATTCCTGTGGCGAGATGCCGATCCGGAGTCGGTGCCGGGGTCCGGAGCTGTGGTCGGTCAGAACCATTCGGCCGACTATCGGCCGCGTCGTCAGGATCGTCGTCCCGATTATCGGGAAACCGGTGCGTTCTATGTCATGACCGTGGAGGGCTTCCGTGCGGCCGAACACCGCTTTTTCGGGACCACCCGGGTGGTTCCCGTCTCGGAGCTGGCTTCGCTGGAGATCGACACGGCGGAGGAGCTCGCACTCGCCGACGCCTTCGCGGGCGTGCTCGACCAACCCTCCGCCCCGAACACCGTCGGCGACGCCATCGACGTGGACGCGGTGATCACCGATTTCGATGGCGTCCACACGGCGGATACGGCCTATGTCGATGAGCAGGGCAGGGAAAGCGTGCGCGTGTCCCGGAGCGATGGCATGGGCGTGTCGGTCCTGCGCAAGGCGGGCATTCCGTTCCTCATCTGTTCGCGGGAAGCCAATCCCGTTGTCACTGCCCGTGCCACCAAACTGGGCGTCGCGGTTGTGCAGGCCTTGACGGACAAACGCACCGCGGTGCTCGACTGGCTGGCCGAGACCGGCGTGGACCCGGCCCGCACCGCCTTCGTGGGCAATGACATCAACGACCTCGGCCCCATGTCGGTCGTCGGCTGGCCAATCGCCGTCGCCGATGCCCATCCGGATGTCCTGCGCGCTGCCCGCGTGATCCTCTCCCGCCGAGGCGGCGAGGGCGCCGTCCGTGAGCTCTGCGACCGGGTGGCCGCTGCACACAGTGCAGCCCGAACCGTCACCGAGGAGATCAGCCGCTCGAACGCTTGAGCCGTCGAAGGCCCTGCCACACCCAGGCCGGGGGCAGGACCCTCAATTGACGCCGGATCCTGGACGGCCAAGATTCTCTGCGGGAGAGTTCGACGCCGCGCGGCACCGTCTCGTCCATCCGCCCGGCGCGTCGCAGTGCGACTGCCTCTTCCAATGCGGCGACCCAGTCATCGTCGGTCGACGGATGGAAGTAGTTGTCGTGCAGCCAACCCGGTCGTGGACGGCTGAACTCACCCGCGCTGAGGCGATCCAGTCCCCCCAGCAGGCCGGACTCGACAAACACGGTGTTGATCAACGCATCGCTGACACCGAACTCATCGAGCACCAGTGTCGGGACGCCCGCCGCGATCGCCTCCAACGCCGCCGTGGACGACACAGTGGTGAACCCCGCGGCGTGCTGCAGAGCGGCGGCCATCGACCCCGCGACGAACTCGATGGGACGACGTTGCTCCATCGTCGCCCAGAGTTCGGCATAGGGCAGGTCCTCGTTGTGCGCCTGACGCTCTCCTGCAAGCGCCCGGACTTTGACGACCGGATCCAAGCCGGCGGGCAAGGCGGACAGAGCCAACAGAATGGATCGTCGATCCTCGGCACGCGCCGGCACCAAGGACTGCGCCGCGAACACCACCGTCCGGCCGCCGGGCTCGACCGGTGCGACGCTCGCCAGAAACGGCAGGGTGGCCAGAGCGAACCGCGGGCCGAAACCGAGCTCAGCCACAACCTCCCCATAGGCAGCGATCTCCCGATGTGAATGCAGGATCATCACGTCGAAGTCCCTGCGGTGGAGCACCGCCGGATCATTCGCAGGAAAGCTGATTCCCGGCAGCCCCGTCGCCAGAACCGGACGCTGGGGGCCCAGCGCGCCGCCCCACGTGAGCAGATCCCGAATCGCATCGATCGCCGGCCCCGTGGCTGCGATCAGCAGGACGTCGGGTCGCAGCGCCCGCACGGTCCGGGCCAGGCGGAGACCGGCTATCCGCCCAATCGGCCGGCCGGGATGATCGCGCAGCACCGCAGCCACCTGCTCCGCAGACGGCGCGATCACGTTGTCGAGCACGAGATGGCGCACGGCCCAGTGCGTCGGCGCACCCGCGGTGAGCGCCACCGCCCATTTCAGATAGGAGTCCGAATCGGACAGGGTGAGGACGCGCATGGTGGTCAGATTCCTCCGGCCATCAGCAGGGGCAACACGATCCGGACTGCGATCACGGGCCCTCCTCATAGCCGCGACGCACCCGCTGACGAGCGCCGGAGCGCTGGATCACGCGCTGGATCGTCAAGTCCCGCTCGTCCGGCCGCGCAACGAAACGGATATCGCGCAGGCCTTGGTCCTGGGCAGCGGACTCGAACACGAAATGGCCATAGCCGAAGATCTGGCCGAGCACGGGTTTGTTCACCGTGATGTCAAGAATCCGCTGCATCGGCATCGTCGCGGTCTGCTGACTCACGATCCCGTGCACGCGGAACACGCGCATGTTCGTGATGACGAACCGGTCCATGTGCGCTTCATGGATCGCCCAGACGGATCGCACGAACACCACCAGTCCCACGGCCAGCGGCAGCAGCCAGAAATTCCCGGCGAAGGGCATGGCCACGAACAGCAGCATGCTGCCGAGCAAACCGGCCAAGGCTCCGGCGAAGGCCATCGGGTGCTTGTGGACCTCGTCGATGATCTCTTCGCCCTCGTCGCTGATCAGGTGTTGTTCAACGTCGGGATGGATAAAGCGATACACGGGGGTTCTTGTCCGCTCGTGGTTGCCGGGTCAGCCGGAGGCGAGGGTGGCGAAGAAGGTGAAGAGCGAACCGAATGCCCCAAAGAACCCTCGCACCGCGTTGGCGGCGTCAGCCGGACGGGTGATGAGATAGAACAGGCAAAAGGCGATCACCAGGAAGAGCACGAATTTCTGGACGAATGCCTTCACGTTGTGCCTCCGGTCGTGAGGGGGAAGTGCGCACAGCTTCGATCATTCTTAACGCACACCGGGACCTTCGTGCCGCAGGCTCGCCGCAGATAGTGTCGCAAGAAGTTGATCAGCCGCACTGTACGGGTCGATCTCACCATCCCGCATCCCCGCAGCCAAATCGACCATTGCCCGACGATCACCCGTCAGGAATCGGCGCCGGACCTCGGCCAGCGCCAGCGCCTCGAGTTCCGCGCGCGATCTGACCAGTCTGCGCTGTTCCCAACGACCGCTCAGGCACTGCGCGTCCCGGTGCGCGTCGATCTGCTCGACAAGGTCGCCGATCCCCGACTCCGCGCTTGCGACCGTGCGCACGACGGAGGGGGTCCAATCCCCCTCGACGCGTCGCACGAGGCCGATCATGCCCCGAATCTCACGCACCAGATTCTGTACGCCATCCCGGTCCGCCTTGTTGACGACGAAAACGTCCGCGATCTCCAGGATGCCGGCCTTGGCGACCTGAATCCCATCGCCCATGCCCGGCGCGAGCAGCACCAGTGTCGTATCCGCGGTCGACGCGATCTCCACCTCCGACTGCCCGACACCCACCGTCTCAACGAGGACCACATCGAAGCCCGCAGCGTCGAAGACCCGCAGCGCCTGCGGCGCCGCCGTTGACAACCCACCGAGATGTCCGCGTGAGGCCATGGAGCGGATATAGACGTGCTCGTCCAGGGCGTGGTGCTGCATCCGCACTCGGTCCCCCAGGACCGCGCCCCCGGTGAACGGGGAGGAGGGATCCACGGCCAAGACGCCGACCCGCACGCCCCGCGCACGATAGGCGGCGATCAATGCGGTGGCCGTGGTGGATTTCCCGACGCCCGGCGAGCCGGTCAGACCGATCACGTGCGCATGCCCCGTGTACGGGGCCAGCAGACGCATCACCTCACGGAGCCGGGGCGAGTTGTTCTCGACCATGCTGATCAGTCGGGCAATGGCGCGGACCTTGCCGGCCCGTGCGCCCGCCACCAAGTCGGCCGGTTCCGCCTCTGTCCTCGCCACCCCCATGCGCGCGCCTCCACCTCATCGTGTCCGCTCAACTTTATCCCTCAGCTCACCGGAGAACCGGGGATCGCGTCCCGCGGCTCGGCGCACTGTGCAATTCTGGTGACATGGAAAGCCCCGCAGCAGTTCCGGACCATCTCTTCGTCTGCGTCGATCACGTCGGATTGGCCGTACCCGACCTCGACGAAGCGATTCGTTTCCACACCGAGGTCCTCGGGTGGCGCGTGTTGCACCGTGAAACCAACCCGGAGCAGGGCGTCGAGGAAGCCATGCTCGGCACCGGCACCCAGGGGGCGGAGAACGCCCAGATCCAGCTCCTTGCCCCTTTGCGCCCCGACTCGGCCATCGGCAAGTTCCTCGACCGCAGTGGTCCCGGTCTGCAACAGCTCGCCTATCGCGTGACCGACATCGATGCGGTGTGTGCGGTCCTGCGGGAGCGTGGCGTACGCCTCCTCTATGACGAGCCCCGACGTGGCACGGCCGGGTCACGGATCAACTTCGCCCACCCCAAGGACGCCGGCGGCGTACTGCTGGAATTGGTGGAACCGGGCCCCGCGCACTGACTCCCCCACTTGATGGAAAACGCAAGCGTGGCTTTGCCGGGATGAACGGTCCTCTCCCGGTAATGTTGCGGGCGGTGTCCACTCGTGAGGGAGAACAAAGGTGACCGACGATCCGGGTCTGAGTCTGTTCGACGAAACCGCCAGCGCTGCCGGCCATTTCCCCAGCGCACTGCGCGGCTATGACCGGCAGGCCGTGGATGACTATGTGCTCAGCCTCGAAGCCCAGCGCTCCCGCCTCCGCGAGCAGGTCGCTCGTCTCCAGCAGGAACTCCACGAGGCGCTGAACCGGCCGGAGCGCCGGTCCGAGGACAACGACTTCAACCATCTCGGTGGTTATGCGACCGAGATGCTCGGCGCCGCCCGGGCGCAGGCTCGGGAGATCACGGACCGCGCGGCGGCGGAAGCCGAGGAGGTCATGGAGGAGGCACGCCGGCAGGCGAACTTCATCCGTGAGCAGGCCGAGCGAGACGGCGAGGACGTACGCATGACCGCCATGGGCGAGCTGCGCGAATTGCGCACCAATCTCGAGCGTCAGGTGGGCGAGCAGGTCGAGCTGGCGCGCGAGGAAGGCGATCGACTCGTCGTCGGCGCGAAACACCATGCCGAAGCCCTCAGCACCCAGGCCCAGCGCAAGGCTCAGGCCATGCTCGAGGCAGCGCGGCTGGAGGCTGAGTCCCTGCGCCAGACCGCTGAGCGCGAAGCGGCCACGCTGCGGGCGACGTCGGCCACCGAGCGGGAAGAGCTGCTGGCGAAACTGGCCGCGGAACACGAGGAGTCCGCGTCGGCCAGCGAGAAGCTGCTGTCCGATGCCACCCAGAACCACGAGGAAGCGCAGAAGCTGCTCGAGACCGAGATGGAGAACGCCACTCGGATCCGCCACGAGTCACTCACCGAGGCCGAGCGGGTGAAGGTGCACGCCTCCCGCGAGGCGGATGCGCTGGTGACCAATGCCCGCAAGGAAGCAGCGCAGATCCTGCAGAAGGCCGAGCAGCAGGCCGCTTTCCGCAGCCAGGAGCTCAACCGGGAGAACGAGCGGCTGGCCAGGCGCAAGCAGGCGATTCTTGCTCAGCTCAACAGCCTGAGCGCTCTCGCCAGCCAGACTGCGGCGGACTTCCCGGACACGATTCCGCTGGAGCAGCGCATGGAGCTCGTTGCCCAGGAGGCCGAGGAGTCCGTGGCGCTGGAACAGGACGCCACTGCCATCCGGCCCCTGCAGAAGAAGGGCCCCAAGACCGACGAGGCCACGTCGCCGGCCGAGGACAAGGATGCCGAGGAGTCGGTCACGAGGAACGAGAGCGCAGAGGACGATCCCGGACAGGAGCAGGCGGACCCTGCGACGGCGCCCCTGCCCGTCTCCGAACAGCCGGAGGATGCCAAGCAGTTGAAGGAACCCCAAGGCTCGGCCAACAAGCGCTGAGTGAGTTGCCGTCTGCGCACGGTGTCAGGTCCGGTCGAGAGGTGCTTCTGCATCACCGACCGGACCTGATCACGTTCAGAACAGGCGTTCTTCGGGGTTGTCCATCCCCCGCAACGCGTCATAGTCGACAGTCACACAACTGATGCCGCGGTCGGTCGCGAGCACCTTGGCCTGGGGTTTGATCAACTGCGCCGCGAAAATGCCCCGCACCTCACCGAGCAGTGGATCCCGGCGCAGCAGGTCCAGATAGCGGGTGAGCTGTTCCACCCCATCGATCTCTCCGCGCCGTTTGATCTCGACGGCCACGTAGGTCCCGTCCGCAGCGCGGCACATCAGGTCCACGGGCCCGATGGCCGTCGGGTATTCCCGCCGCACAAGCGTCAGCCCATCAGCAATGGTGCCGGGATGTTCGGCGAGCAGCGCCTGCAAGTGTGCCTCGACGCCATCCTTCTGCAGTCCGGGATCCACACCCAGCTCATGACTCGAGTCGTGCAGCATCTCGAAAATCGAGATCCGGAGCGTCGCACCGTCCTTGCCCTTGACTTCCCACACCTGTTCGACCTCGTGGTCGAGGTCTGCCGTTACGGCGGCCTCGTCGGGCTCCGGGTCCCGCACGGTCAGCGTGCAGGGTGGGGTCATCCAGTTCAGAGGTTTGTACGCCCCGCCGTCCGCGTGTACCGACACCGATCCGTCCGCCTTCACCAGGATCAACCGGCGGGCAGGGGGCAGATGTGCCGTCAGGGCACCTGCGAAATCGACTTGGCAGCGAGCAATGACCAAACGCACGCAGGCCAACCTAACCCATCCGTCAGTTGGTGTTCTGTCGGCGATCGCCCTGGAAGGGCACGCTGCCGGTCGCGCGCAGCAGCATCGCCTCCCTGCGCAGACACCTCGTCAGGAGGGCGATCCGCTCCGTGCGCGTCCCGCCCAGCACGTGGAGCCGCTCGGTCTGCGTGAACGGCCCACCGGCAGCCAGCCACCAGATCAGTTCGTCGGGATCCGCGGGAATGGTGCCCAGCTCCAGTTGCGCGGATTCGGCGTACGCGACCACCGCCGCTATCAGACCGTCGACAGCAGAACCATCCCCCGACAACGGCGGATCCTCGGGCAGCGGTTGAACATGCGCCGTCAGATAGGGGGTGCCGCGATTGACGATCTCGACGTTGGTGAAGCGCCAGGTGCCGGTGGCGCGCAGCAGGATCCTGGAGCCAGCGGGCCAGGTGTGATCGATGCGAACAGCGCACCCGGTCGACGCGATGCCGTGGAGGTTGTTCTCCCCCACCTCATGGCCGCTGCTGATGGCGACCACGCCGAACTCCCGGTCTCCGAGCTCCGGGAGGTCGTCGAGCAATTGCAGATACCGCGGCTCAAAGATCCGGAGATCGAGCGGTTGTCCGGGAAATTGGACCATGCCAAGGGGGAACAGGGGGATCTCCCGTCGCTGCGGAGATGGAGCAGACATCATTCACCTGTCCGGGCCCCGGCGGCCCCCGTTGGTGTTGACGTCATGGTGCCGTGTGCAGCTTGGTCGCCCATGGCGTAGTGATGGTAATTCAAGGCCGCCGCAACGGCGAGCCGATTGGTCAAGAAGGAGACCCCCAGCAAATCCGTGGCCCGCGCAACGCGATATTTCACGGTGTTGCGGTGAACGTAGAGGCGGGTAGCAGCGACCGACGCGTTCTCACCGGACTCCAGATAGATCCGCAGGGTTTCGCGCAGTCGGGCCCGATCGTCGCAATCGGTGCTCAAGTCGCCCAGGATCGTCAGGACCCAGGGTTCTGCCTCTTCCGGGCGACGGCCCAGCAGCGACGTCACCGCGATGTCGCGATAGCGAACCGCATGATGCCGGACCGAACCCGGCATTTGGGCGACCGCATGCGCAGCAACGGCTTGGTGGTGGGTCTTGCGGAATCCTGTCAGGCCCTCTGCAGGCTCGCCGAAGCTGACGCGCAGCTCCGCCGTCGCCCAGAGCGCGCGGCTGATCTGGGTCATCGCCTGCCGCACCGGACCCGCCAGGGTGACCCAGCCGTGGGCCGACACCAGATCCCGAGGAGAGACCAGCACATCCGCCACCGGACCCAGTTGCTTCAGTGCCCGGACGATGCGGACCAAGCGGTTGCCCTGGACCGTGCCGTACTGGTTCCACACGACCATGCCCATGTGCTGCGCATCCAGCCCGTAGTTCAGCAACGCCTCGATCTGGTCCTTGTCCTCCGCGATCTCAAGAGCGAAGGCAACATCCTCCGGCGCCACACCGCCGACCGCGGCACGGGTTCTCTCCTGTGCCATCATGTGCTGCTCCCCGACCGCGTCGTCCAGCACGGAGAAGCAGGCCAGCTGCCACGTCACCATCGGCACGACCAAGTCGAGGGACGCCCGTTCGGGCAGCGTGAGCTCGAGTTCCGCCAACATCCGCTGGAGCAACCAGCGTTGTGCAATTTGACCAACGAGCACGGTCCGATAGGCCGGCAGCCCCCGTTCCCCCATGCGCCGGGCAAATGCCAGGGTCGGCGACGTGGGCGGTGGCGGCGGGCAGGGATGGAGGTCAGCCAAGCCCCCGACAGTCACCTGGATGACATGCCGTGCCATGGCGTCCAAGGTCCGCTGCATGGCCGGATCGATGTTCTGGAACTCAGGCATCCGGGCCTTGACCGCGGAGCTCAACTCCCGCGTGAGCGTGCTGTGACGCGCAAGCATGCGGTCCGCAACCGTTGCTCGCACCGATCGCCACTGATCGGCCGTCACAGCGACCTCGGAGCACGCAGAGGCAGTGGGGACCAGCTCCTTTGGTGGACCATGCACGGAATCAAAGGCACCATTCCAGAATGCCACAAGCGCCGTGCCGCCTGACGGCACGGGCGATGATGGGCGCCTTGCAGTTGAGTGCACTTTGAACAACGGCAATCGGCCGACCGTGCGTCCACGACAATCCCCTAGCCGATGGCAGGCGTGCTGCTTATCGTGGGAACCAGTGAGCGAGGGCGCAGCCTCGCTACAAGTCCGGATCACAGGCGATCCAGAGGAGACTCAATGAGCAACATCCGCACCCACACGATCGAGCCGAGGCGGCATGCCTATGCCGAACTCGAACGTCGCTTCGGAGAGAAGAGCGCATCCCGCTACCAGGAGGCCGTCTATCGTGCCCAGCCGGAGGAGAACTTCCACTATCGTCCGATGTGGGGGCCCTCCAAGGAGCTTTATGACGTCGACTATTCGGTGCTGAAGCTGACCGATCCCTATACCTATACCGACCCGCGCCAGTTCTATTACGCGAGCTTTGTCGCCAAGCGGGCCGAGGACTACGAGAACTTCGCCAAGAATCTGAAGTTCGTCGAAGAGCGCAAACTGACCTCTCGCCTGCCCGAGCACTGGAGCAACGTCATCCAGAATCTCTATCTCCCGATGCGGCATTGGGAGGGAGCTGCCCAGCTCATTCTGATCAACGGCGGTCGCTTCGCCTGGGGCCATTCCATCTCCCAGGTGCTGTCGCTGTCGTCGTTCGACCGACTCGGGAATGCGCAGGCCCACTCGAGCATCGGCCTCACCGTCGCCGGTGGCACCGTCGAGGCCCTCGACGTGGCCAAGCAGGCCTGGATGGAGAGCGAGGCTCTGCAGCCGCTGCGCAAGTACGCCGAAGAGGCCTTGGTGGACCAGGACTGGGGCGCGGGCATCATCAACGTCGATCTGGTCGACGCCCAGCTGTTCCCACTCATGCACACCTATGTCGATGACATGGCGCTGGCCGAGGGAGCGACCGTCATGTCGCTGCTCAACGAGCACTTCACGACGTGGTACGCGGACCAGCAGAAGTGGCTCAACCCGCTGATCAAGACGTGGGTGAACGACGAGAACCACGGCGAGGCGAACGCGCAGGCGCTCAAGGCAATGGTCGAGGCGAAGCTCGAGCAGGCCACTGCAGCAGTCAAGCCGATCGCTGAGGGCTTCGATGCAGTGCTCCCCGAGAAGGGCGCGGTCGACTTCCTCCAGCAGAACACCGAAGCACTGATCAAGCGCTATTCCGACCTGGGCGTCCCCCTCTGAGGGGCCGGACCTCACCATCCACCCGTCCGACCCTTTCCGAAGGAGACCCACATGACCGAGACCAAGCCCCGCCGGCCACGCGTTGCCAGCATCGATATCCAGGACACCGAGACCAACCGCCCGATTGTTGACGCCATCGTCGAGGACAACCCCGATGCTGAGCTGCTGTATCAGCCCGGGATGGTAAAGATCCGCAACGATGGCGGCATCTACATCAAGAAGGAGACCGTGGAGAAGCATCTCGGGGCTGAATGGGAGACCTCCGAGATCCAGCTCTCGATCATTTCGATGTCCGGGAACCTCGATATCGAGGAAGACTATATTGAAATTGCTTGGCGGCGCTGACCGCCCTGGCCGAGTCTGAGCCGGAGCCATAGAGAGGCCGCACCGCAGCGGCCTGATTCCCCAATACAAATATCACAGGAGATATTGCACAATGGCCAAGAAAGCATCAATGCGTGAGCGTTATGCCAGCATGACCCGCGGTCTCGATTGGGAGCCCAGCTATGTTCCCGAGGAGAAGATCTATCCCTATACCCAGTTCGAGGGCATCAAGATCCACGACTGGGACGCCTGGGAGGACCCCTTCCGCCTGACCGTCGAGGCCTACCACAAGTATCAGTCCGAGAAGGACAAGCGTCTCTATGCGGTGATCGACAGCTTCGCCCAGGGCCAAGGTCACCTCCAGGTCACCGACGCCCGCTACTTCAACGCTGTCCGCATGTTCCTCCAGGGCGTGACCCCGCTGGAATACCAGGCGTACCGCAACTTCGGCTATCTGGCCCGTCACCTCAACGGCGCCGGCGCGCGCATCGCGTGCCTCTATCAGAGCATCGATGAGCTGCGGCACAACCAGACCCAGACGCACGCGGTCTCGCAGTACAACAAGTACTACGACCACCTGCAGGACCCGAACCTCATGCACGATCGCGTGTGGTATCTGTCGGTGCCGAAGTCGTTCTTCGACGACGGCCTGTCGGCCGGCCCGTTCGAGTTCATGCTCGCGATCTCGTTCAGCTTCGAATACTTCCTCACCAACCTGCTGTTCGTGCCGTTCATGTCCGGCGCGAGCTTCAACGGCGACCTGAGCACGATGACCTTCGGCTTCTCGGCGCAGTCCGACGAGTCGCGGCACATGACGCTCGGCCTCGAGGTCATCAAGTTCATCCTCGAGCAGGATGAGGACAACGTCCCGATCATCCAGGACTGGGTCGACAAGTGGTTCTGGCGCGGCTATCGCCTGCTGTCGATCGTGGCCCTCATGCAGGACTACTTCCTGCCCAAGAAGGCCATGTCCTGGAAGGAATCCTTCGAGCTCTATCTCGAGCAGCAGATGCTCGAAGGCCTGTTCCCCGACCTGGAGTACTACGGCATTCGTCCGCCGCGGCATGTCGACCAGGCCATCACCGAGAAGAACTACATGCCGCACCAGGCATTCTGGATCTTCTACAACTACGCCCACGCCGGCGCGTACAACACCACCATCCCGTTCGAGGACGAGATGGAATGGTTCTCCGAGCAGTACGGTGAATACTTCGACGACTTCTACCGTCCCGCTTATGAGAAGGCACGCGAGATGCAGGCCGAGGGCAACCGCTTCTTCAACGGCGGTCTGCCGATGCTCTGCCAGGTGTGCCAGATCCCGATGGGCTTCACCGAGCCCGGCAACCCGGTCGCCCACGCCCAGCGCGTGAGCCACTATGAGGGCGAGCGCTACAACACCTGCTCCGACGGCTGCAAGTGGATCTTCGATCGCGAGCCGTGGAAGTACCGCCAGGCCTGGCTGCCGGTGCACCAGATCTATCAGGGCAACTGCGGCGGCAACACCATCCCCGAGGTTCTGGAATGGTACGGCCTCGATTCGACCGAGAACGGTGAGTACCTCGACACCACCGATGCCAAGAACTGGGCCAAGTGGCACGAGACGGCTTCCGTCTGATCCACCTCAGCCCTCCCCGGCCGGCGTGCCTGCGGGCGCAG
>DUOB01000080.1 GCA_012839035.1 Propionibacterium sp. | reverse complement strand
CTCTCACTGGGGTCGTGGGGGCGAGCCTGGACGTGCGTTGCCCTCACCGGTTGCGGTATTCCTCGAGGATCTGATCGGCCTGCTGCTGAGCCGAATCAAGAGTGCTCTGGACGTCGGCGCCGCCCATCACCTGTTCGATGGCGTTGGCCATGACGTCGAAGACCTCCTGACGGTTGTAGACCCCGAACTCCGGCTCCGCGACGTCGAGCTGCTGCCGGGCCGCGTCGGCCTGCGGGAAGTCCGCCACATAGCCGGCCAGCGGCTCGAGTTCCCACGATTCCTCCGCGGCGGCCACATAGCCGGACTGGACGCCCCAATCCGACTGGATCTCCGGGGAGGACAGGAATCGGACAAGTTCGATCGCGGCTTCCTGTTCGCGCTCGTCGATGCCATTCATGACATAGAGGTTGCCGCCGCCGGTCGGCGATCCGGGCTGCTGCTGGGACGGCAGGGGTGCGACTCCGAAATCGAAGTCCGCGTTGTTGCGGATATTGGTCAGCTGGCCGGTGGTGGTCCAGATGATGCTGGTACCGCCATTGGCGAACTCGGTGGGCAGCGTGCCCCACTCGACAGTCCCGCGCGGCTCCAGACCATCCTCCTGCAGTTGCGCCCAGTTCGACAGCGCGGTGACCGTGGCGGGATCGTTGAATCGCACGTCGGTGCCGGTCGAGGGATCCCACAGCATGGTGCCATTCTGGATGGTCATCGCTTCGAGCATCCACACTCCCCAGGCGGTGGAGGGCAGTTGTACGCCCCACTGGGCATCGCCTTGTTCGGCGGTCCGCGTGCCGAAGTCGACCATCTCGTCCCAGGTGGCGGGCGGCGTCTCCGGGTCGAGGCCGGCGCTCTCGAAGAGTTCCTTGTTCCAGTACATGACGATGGTGGAGCGCTGGAACGGGATGGATGCGACTGTGCCGTCCGGCAAAGTCGAGTCCGCCATGAAGGGCCCATAGAAGGAGTCGAACCAGGCCTGGTCATCGACTATCTCGCTGACGGGGGTGATCAGCTCCAAGTCGTGCAGTGTCAGCAGATTGTTGGCGCCGAGCACGGTCACGGCCGGGGTGTTGCCAGCCTGGGACGCAGCCTGGACCGAAGCCATCGTCTGCTCATAGCTGCCGGAATAGACCGGTGTGACTTGGATGTTGTCGTTGCTGATCGTGGAACTGCTCGATATAGCCGTCGATCACGCTTTCCAGGGGACCGCCGACCTCGATCGGATAATAGAAATCGATGGCGACCTGGTCATCGTCGCCGGCAGCGCCAGTTCCGCCACCGCAGGCCGCGAGCATCAGGGCGGCGGTCAGGCCGGCGACGGCGGCGCCGAGGCGCATTCGGAACGATCGCTTCTTGGGGCTGAACATGCTCCTCCTTGGTTCGAGCCAATGTCTGTTGGACAGGCAGGGTTGGGGACGGTCAGGAGTTCGGATGCCGGACGTGAAGGAATGTGGTTCGAGAATCCGCGCCCCGATCAGGCGCTCGGTTGTGGGACTGTCGTCGTCTGTTGGGCGACCGGTCTGCGAGTGCCGGGTTCGATGTGCTGATCGGTCGTGGGTTCCACGCGCCGGCCGGTGTCGGGGGCGTACCAATGGATGGCCTCACGCTCGGTGACCACCACGACCTGGTCGTCCATGTCGAGGGCGAACTCCGGCGCGACACGAGCGACCACGTGCTGGCCGGTGACCTTGCCGGAGCCGCTCAACTCGGCCGCGATGATGCGGTCGGCCCCCAGGAGTTCGTTGACCAGGATGGTGGCGTTGCCCAGCTCGATTTCGTGCCCGGCGACGGAGGCCGTGGCGATGGGAAGCAGGCGGAGACGTTCTGGCCGCACGCCGAGTGCCCCACCGTGGTCGCGCAGAGGGGACGGTGCGAGTGAACTCAACTCGGAATCGGAGTCGAAGTTGATGATGTTCATGGGCGGCGAACCGATGAAGCGTGCGACGGTGGTGGCGGGTGCCCGGTAGAGCTCATCGGGAGCGGCGAGCTGTTCGATCCGGCCGTCGACCATCATCAGCACCCGATCGGCCATCGTCATGGCCTCGACCTGATCGTGGGTGACATAGATGATGGTCAGATCGAGCGCGCGCTGGATGCGCTTGATCTCGGTGCGCATCTCCGCTCGCAACTTTGCGTCAAGATTGGAAAGGGGTTCGTCCATCAGCACCAGTTGCTGACCACTGACCAGTGCGCGGCCGAGTGCGACGCGCTGACGCTGGCCGCCGGACAGCTCGGACGGTTTTCGGCCAAGCAGGTCACCGAGTCCCAACAGCCGGGCGGTCTCCGAGAGACGCTCTCGTTGCGTCTGCTTCGCGACGCGTCGGGATCTCAACCCGAAAAGGATGTTCCCGCGGACGTCGAGGTGCGGGAACAGGGCATAGTTCTGGAACACCATCGCCAACTGACGTTTCGCGGGCGGGTCGGCTGTGACATCGGTGTCGTTGATGGTCACAGTGCCCTCGGTGACCAGCTCCAACCCGGAAATCAACCGCAGAAGCGTCGACTTCCCGCAGCCGGATGCGCCGAGGATGGCGAGGAACTCGCCACTGCGAACGTCCACGTCGATGCCCTTGAGGACCTCGGTCCGCTCTTGCGGCCCTCGAAAGTCTTGGTCACTCCTCGGAGGCTGACGGTCGTCAAGGATCCCTTCCCGCGGCTGTCGTTTTCGACATGAACGCATGAGTTGATGGGTCCAAACTTCGCGGTGAAGGTGAACTCAACCCAGCGCTGGATGACGGGGCGGGCAACCGGGGGTGAGCGCTCGGTGTCCTCGCCGCTTCCGGACGCGGTTTCGCAGTGGGAATCGGTCTGGGCGCTGCCACCCAGCACACCAGCCGTGACAGGGCCGGGCTTGTGGAGAAGCGGCGGCGGGATGGTGCCCTGCTCCGGGGCCACTTTGTGTCGGACGA
Organism: Propionibacterium sp.; assembly: GCA_012839035.1. GTDB lineage: Bacteria > Actinomycetota > Actinomycetes > Propionibacteriales > Propionibacteriaceae > Enemella. The sequence goes on along the minus strand of DUOB01000080.1, from coordinate 54,039 downwards.
GGGGACAGAACCCTTGGCGCGCCTCAACCGTCTTCATGGGTGTGAACCAAGGAGGATCCATGCCCCAGCCCGTCCGCCGGACCCTGCGCCTCGCCCTCGCCGCACCGATCGCCGTTGCCGTGCTCGCCACCGGATGCACCGGAACGTTTGAGGGCGGCACCGATTCGGTTGCTCCCGGCCAGGAAGGAGCCGCGCCCTATCCCGTTGACCGGGCGCCCAGGGTTCCCGGCCCACCCGTCACTCCCAGAGCACCCGATCAGAATCCCGTCGTCGACACCAGGGAGGACAACAAGTCCACGTTCGCTCTCGACGTCGACACGGGGTCCTTCACCCGCACCCGCGCGCAGCTCAATGCCGGCGGCCGCCCGATCGCGGCGGAGGTACGCACCGAGGAGTTCATCAACTATCTGGACCAGGGCTATCGGCCACCGGCGGACGGGCTGAACGTCCACATCGACGGCACGTCCGTCCCGTGGTTGGAGCAGTCCGACACCCGGGTGATCCGGGTCGGCGTACAGTCCGCGGTCGTCGAGCAGGACGCCCGCCCACGGGCCCACCTGACGTTCGTCATCGACATCTCCGGCTCCATGCAGGGACCCGAGAAATTGGATCTGGTGAAGGATTCCCTCCATCAACTCGTCGATTCGCTGCGGCCGGACGACACGGTCGCGATCGTCGTCTATTCCAACAACACCCGGGTGGTGCTCCCGCAGACCGAGGCGCGCCATGCCGACCGCATCAAGGGTGTGGTCACCGATCTCGACACCGAAGGGGCCACCAACGCCGAGGCGGGGCTGGCGCTGGGTTATGAGACCGCGTTGGCGAACCGGGCCCCCGATGAGCTCAATCGCGTGGTGCTCCTGTCCGACGGCGTCGCGAACGTCGGCAGCACTGGTCCGGAGGCGATCCTCGAGACGATCGGCAAGGCCGCACAGCAGCAGGTCGATCTGGTCACGGTCGGGTTCGGGCTCGGGTCCTACAACGACGAGCTCATGGAACAGCTCGCGAACAAGGGCAACGGCTTCCACACCTACGTCGACAACGCCGGCGAGGCCCGCCGCATCTTCACGCAGAACCTCACCGGCACGCTCGTCGTGACCGCGCGGGACGCGAAGGCCCAGGTTGAGTTCGATCCCGATCAGGTCACGACCTATCGCCTGCTCGGCTATGAGAACCGCGACGTGCCGGACGACGACTTCCGCAACGACGACGTGGACGGGGGCGAGTTGGGTGCCGGTCATTCGGCGACGGCGGTTTATGAGATTCGGGTACGCGAAGGGGCCGTGCCCGTCCGGCCAATGGTGACGGCGACCGTTCGCTATCTGCATCCGGACACCCGCGAGCCGATCGAGCGCCGGGCCGAGTTGATGAATTTCATGCTCGCGCCGAACCCCGAGGCGGCGGATCCGCACCTGCATGCCACGATTGCGGCAGCCAGCCTGGCGGAGGAATTCCGAGAGGGTCCGTGGGCCGACCACCGGACGTTCGCGCAGATCGCAGTGGACGCCGCAGCCGCTGCCAACCGGGTGCAGAACCAATCGATGCGAGAGCTTGCCGAGGTCGCGGATTTGGCCGCCCGCTAGTCTGGACCGGTTTATTGCCCAACCGACAAACAGACATAACGGGATCGGGGCGGTCCCGGGGAGCTGAATTCATGAGTGGAATGTGCGGAGAAGTCCGCTTCGACCAAGAGCCGGTGGACATCACAGCGGTGCAGCAGATGACCGATCGGATGTCGTCACGGGGTCCGGACGGGTCGGGGATCCACTCGCGAAGTCGATGGGCACTGGGCTACCGGCGCCGCGCCGTCATCGATCTGACCGAGCGCGGCGCCCAGCCGATGGTGGATTCCCAGCTCGGTCTGGCGTGGGTGTTCAGCGGCTGCATCGTGAACCACCAGGATCTCCGCCGCGCCCTGGAGAAGGCCGGTTATCGATTCTTCTCCCAGGCCGACTCCGAGGTCATCGGCAAGGCTTATCACCACTGGGGGATGGACTTCGTCGAGCAGCTCCGTGGCATGTTCGCGATCGCGCTCGTCGAGACCGATTCGGGGCGGGTGGTGTTGGCCCGCGACCGATTCGGTGCCAAACCGATCTATCTCAGCGAGGGCCCGGGCCGGCTCCGCTTCGCGTCGAGCGTGCAGGCCCTGCTCGAGGCCGGCGACGTCGACACCAGCCTCGACCGGGTGGCCTTGCACCACTATTTCTCCTTCCACGCCGTGGTGCCGGCGCCGCGTACGATCTTCAACGGCATCCGCAAACTTCCCCCCGCGACCGTCCGGCGCTATGAGCGTGACGGCCAGGTCACCGAGCGTCGCTATTGGAACCCGCCCTATGCGCGCGATCCGGAGAAGGCGGACTGGTCCACCGAGCAGTGGCAGGAAGCTCTGCTCGGGTCCTTCCGGGAGGCCGTCCGGATGCGGATGGTCGCGGACGTGCCGGTCGGCGTACTCCTCTCCGGCGGATTCGACTCCAGCCTCATCGTCGCCCTCCTCGCCGAACGCGGCCACAGCAACCTCAAGACGTTCTCGATCGGGTTCGATGCCGCATCGGGGGAGACGGGGGACGAGTACGCGTACTCGAATCTCGTCGCCGAGACGTTCGGCACCGATCACCGCCGCATCCACATCGACACGAGTCGCCTCGAGCCCGCGGTGCTGCCGTCGATCAGGGCGATGAGCGAACCGATGGTGAGCCACGACTGCGTCGCGTTCTATCTGCTGTCCGAGGAGGTCTCCCAGCACGTCCGCGTCGTCCAATCGGGGCAGGGCGCGGACGAGGTCCTGGGTGGCTACGGCTGGTATCCACCCCTCATGGACGTGCCCCTCGACGAGGCGACCGAGGCGTACTCGAAGGTCTTCTTCGACCGCGACCACCAGCGCATCAACAACCTGCTGGAGCCCGCCTATCGCCTGGGTTACGACCCGTCGTGGGCGTACGCCGAAGCGCACCTCACTGCCGCGGGCGCGCAGACCTCGGTGGATGCGGCGCTGCGACTCGATTCGCAGACGATGCTCGTCGAGGACCCGGGCAAGCGCGTCGACAACATGACGATGGCGTGGGGCTTGGAGGCGCGGATGCCGTTCCTCGACCACGAATTCGTCGAGCTGGCGGCGGCCTGCCCGCCGGAACTCAAGCTCGCCGGCGGCGGCAAGGGTGTCCTCAAGCAGGCCTCCCGGGGGGTGGTGCCCGACGCCGTCATCGACCGGACGAAGGGCCACTTCCCGGTCCCCGGCATCCGGCATCTTTCCGGCGGGTTGCTCGATCTTGTCCACGACGCGCTGGACTCGCAGGTCGCGCGGTATCGCGGGCTCTATCGTCGGGAGGCATTGGAGGAGTTGTACGCCGACCCGAACGCCCACCGGACCGCTCTCGACGCGAATACGTTGTGGCAGGTGGCCACACTGGAGCTGTGGCTGCAGGAGCTGGGGCGCTGAGTGACCCGAGGAGTCGATCGATGGACTTGTTCGGCCGACCGAGCAGAGGCGCCTCGGTCTCCCCGGACGGCAGTGCTTTCGCGCACATCATTGAGGTCGACGGCTATCCGCGGGCGGTCCAGCGGTATCTGACCCGAGCGCACGCGGGCGCGGTCCCGCAGGTGAGCACCTCGCGGTTCGTGAAGCTGCCGGTGCAGGGCCCGGTGCGCAAGGTCATCCACTCGCCCGACAGCAGATGGCTCGCCTGTCAGATCGACCCCGATGGTGGCGAACGCTCGCAGGTATGGGTCGTCACCAACGACCCGGCCGACAAGCAGGCGTGGCGGATCAATGAGGCCGAGGACGTGAACGCGGAACTCGTCGGCTGGGACGGCAATCGGATCGCGATCACCGTCGAGGACGACGACTGCATCGGGGAGTCCCGGCTCGTCGATCCCGCGACCCGCGAGGTCGAGATCGTCGACAGGCGCCGTGGCGGACGGTTCGTCGATTCCTGGGCCGGGAGCCATCTCGTGCGGCAGGGGCCGCGCTGTGACCGATCGATGGTGCTGATCCACGAAGGCCGGGAGGAGCCGCTGTTCACGCCCGATCCCGGGTCGACAACCGACCCCGGGCACGTCGTCGACGACCAGAAACCGATGCGACTGCCACACGTGAGCGGGTGGGATGCGCTGTATCTGCCCGCACACCAGGTGGCACCCGACGACCCCCTGGGCGGTTATGTGCGGATCGTGGCCCGGACCGACCACAGCGCGGACCGTCTCCATCTCGTGCTGCTCACGGTCACCCGGAGCGGCGTCTCCCAGCGGGTGCTGGCGCAGCGCGACGACGCAGAGCTGGACGACTTCACCGTCAGCGACGACGGGTCGACGGCGGCGCTGGTCTGGAACGTCCGCGGGGGATTCTCGGAACTGCAGTTGCTGTCGCTGGCCGACGGGTCCCTGCTCGAACCCATTCCGGTCAACGGGTCGGTCGTCACCGAACCGAGCCTGTCCGCCGACGGGTCACTGCTGGCCGTCACCGTCGAGGGCCCCGGGCTGCCGCGATCCGTCGAGCTCTGCGCCACCCGCACCCGGGAGTGGGTCGAAATCACCCGCCCGGCCCGCGTACCGGATCTCGTCCGACCCGTCTTCCACACCTTCCGCGCCCGCGACGGGCTCGAACTCAACGGCTGGCTCTATTGCGCGCCCGGGCAGGAAGGTCCGGGACCCGTCGCCGTCTGGTTCCACGGGGGACCGGAGGGGCAGGCGCGGCCGGAGTACTCGTACATCTTCCCCACCCTCCTCTCTGCCGGGATCACCGTCTTTGCCGCGAACGTGCGGGGCTCGTCGGGGTTCGGGCGGGCGTTCGTGCATGCCGACGACCTCGATCGCCGCTGGGCCGGCATCACCGACGGCATCGACGTCGCGCAGGAGCTGATCCGCGCGGGCATCGCCGACCCCACCCGGATCGCGGCGACCGGCCGCAGCTATGGGGGCTATCTGACCAACGCGCTCATCGCGTTCCACCCGGGGACGTACACCGCCGCGGTCGCGACCTGCGGCATGAGCGACTTCCTGACGTTCTACGAGACCACCGAGCCCTGGATCGGCGGAGCCGCGGTGTCGAAATATGGGCACCCGCTGGCGGACGCCGAGCTGCTGGCCGACCTGTCGCCGCTGCGGAAGGTCGACGCGATCGACGTTCCGCTCCTGGCCATCCATGGTGGCTCGGACACCAACGTCCCGGTCACCGAGTCGAAGCAGCTGATCGCCGCGCTCCGGGCGCGGGGGAGGACCGCCGAGTGTGTGGTCTTCGACGGTGAGGGTCACGACTTCACCCGTCCCGCCAACCGGCAGCGCGCCGCCGATCTCACCCGCGACTGGCTCCTCGAGAGCTGGGACATGCCGATCTGCTGAGGGGGCGTACGCATCCCGATCCGAGACGCTGGTGGTGGTTCAGGCTCGCGCCAGGTCTCTCCTCGCGCCACCTGGACATTCCGGGAAGGGGTTGTGAGCAGGCTTACGATTCCTCGTATGCCGTTCACCACCACCTTGAGCGAATCGCCCCGTCCGGAGGCGGAGCGCGCAGCGATCCTTTCCGACCCTGGTTTCGGCCGGTATTTCACCGACCACATGGCCACGGCGGAATGGGTGCCTGATGGTGGGTGGCGGGATTTTCGCGTACGCCCCCTCGAGCCCTTCAGCATGCATCCCGGGTCCGGGGTGCTGCACTATGGCCAGGAAGTCTTCGAGGGATTGAAGGCCTATCGGCACGCTGATGGCTCGGTGAATCTGTTCCGGCCCGACCGGAATGCCGGGCGATTCGCCAGGTCGGCGCGGCGGCTCGCGTTGCCCGAACTGCCTCCTGAGCTGTTCCTGGAGGCCGTGGCAGAGTTGGTGAAGGCGGACCGGGTGTGGGTGCCGCCCCATGGGGATGAGGCGAGCCTGTATCTGCGGCCGATCCAGTTCGCGTCCGAGTCCTTCCTGGGCGTGCGGCCGTCCGCGACCTCGACCTTCTGCGTCGTGGCATCGCCCGCGGGCGCCTATTTCAGCGGCGGGGTCAAGGGCATCAAACTGTGGGTGACGACCAGATACACCCGCGCGGCCGACGGCGGCACCGGTGACATCAAGTGTGGCGGCAACTATGCCGGCAGCCTGCTCGCGCAGACCGAGGCGCAGCAGCAGGGGTGTGACCAGGTCATGTACACCTCCGGACCCGCCGACCGCCGCATCCTCGAGGAAGCCGGCACGATGAACCTGATGTGCATCACCGCGGACGGCGAACTCTGGACGCCGGCACTCGGGACGATCCTTCCGGGTGTGACCCGTGAGTCCGTCATGGAACTCGCTTCGGAGCACGGACTGGACGTGCGGGAGCGGGAGATCACGGTGGCCGAGTTCCTCGCGGGTGTGGAGAGTGGGGCGATCACCGAAGTGTTCGCCACCGGAACGGCGGCCGTGATCACGCCGATCACCGCGCTCGCCGGGGAAGGGTTCGACCTCGTGGTCGGCTCCGGCAAGCCGGGCACGAAGTCCATGGCCTTGCGGGAACATCTCCTCGGGATCCAGCAGGGCGACGTCGCCGACACCCGCGGCTGGGTGCGCCGCGTCTGCTGAAGACCGGGAGTGCGCCGGTGGAGGCGCTGGACGGGGTACGCCTCCTCAGCGGCGCGGGAACTCCCGGCGTGCGGCTCGACCGAGCTGGCGCATGAGGAATCCGTCGAGCGCGGCACCGAGCACACCACCCGCGACCGGGACGAGCCTGCCGAAGCGTGCGAGCGTGCGTTGCCCGACCGAGCGCAGGAGCCGGAAACCGACGGCCTTGTTGACCACCATGAGTGCCGACTTCGGCAGCCGGCCCACGAGCAGTGACGTGGCGGCCCCTCCGGCGACGGCACCGACAGGGAGGCCGGCCTTGGTCAGGACCTCGGTGGCATCGTTGCCGATGAGGGTGAGCAGGACGGCGGTGCGTACCTCGGGAGCGGTGATGTCATAGCCCCGCAGGTGCGCAATCCCGGCGACCATGCGGGTGGCCTGGACATAGAACTCGAACACGTTGACGGGGATCGCCACCGGCATGGTGATGAAACCACCCAGGCTGGTGACGAATCCACCCGCGGCCCCGCCCCGGACGTGCTGGGCGATCAACTTGTCGAGGGCCTTTTCCTGCTCCCGGGCAGAGTCCCCGACCGAGCGGCGGGTCTTGTCCGCCACCTTGGCAGCGCCCGGGAACGGGCCACGACCGTCGATGCCGACATCGAGGAGCTTGGCGATCAGCCGCGAGACGGCACCCTGGGCGTCGGAGTCCGGGTCGCGCGCGGCCTCCATGGCCGACCTCGTCGTGGCGATGTCCTCCTTCGCCCGGTCGCGCCGCAGCAGGTCCAGAAGTCCCATGATTCAGCTCCGTTCCGTGGGCGGTGTGCCAACAGCACGAGAGTGCCATATGTCGACATTTGCAGTGGAGTCGGGGTCAATAGCGACCACCCACGGCCGGCGGGAGTCCGTCCAGCTCCGCGAGATCATCGTTCGTGAGCGTCACGGTCAGCGCCTGGAGATTGGCCTGGAGATTGGCTGACTTGGTCGTGCCCGGAATGGGGATGATGTGCTCACCCTGGGCCAGCACCCACGCCAGCGCAATTGCGGCGGGGGTGACGCTGTGCCGGTCGGCGACCCTGCGTACTCCCTCGACGATCGCCTGATTCGCCTGCACCGCGTCGCTCTGCCAACGCCCGAGCTGGGTGCGGAAATCGCCGGCCTTGAGATCGCCGACCGAGACCCGTCCGGTGAGGAACCCCCGACCCAGGGGAGAGAACGGAACGAAGATCGCGTCGTGGTCCTTGGTCCAGGACACCACGTCCCCGACATCGGCTCCATCCTGGTTCTGTCCTCCCCCGGCCGCGTCGCGTGCCCACAGGGAGAACTCCGACTGGATCGCGGCGACCGGGTGGATCGCGTGGGCGGCATCGGCCTGCTCCACGGAAACCTCGCTCAGCCCGGCGGCGCGGATCTTGCCTGCGGCGGCCAAGTCCGCGTACGCCCCCCAGGACTCCTCCAGCGGAACCTCCGGATCGACGCGGTGCAGGTAGTAGAGATCGATGACCTCCAGCCCCAGGCGCTGGAGGGAGGCATCACACGCCGCGCGGATGTGCTCGGGGCGGCCGTTGCGGGTCATCACGATCTTGCCGTCGACGATGTTGCCGACGAAGCCCGCCTTGGTGGCGACGACCGGGGAGGCGCCCGACTCGGCGAGCGCGCGGCCGACGACGCGCTCGTTGTGGCCATCGGCATAGGCATCGGCGGTGTCGAAGAAGGTCACCCCACTGTCGAGGGCCTCGCGGATGATGGCGACCCCCGCCTCGTCATCGCGGTCGGCGGGGGACACATAGGCCCAACTGATGCCCATGCAGCCATAGCCGAGGGCGGAGACAGCGGTGTCGAGGGCTGGAATGCGGCGCATCGGTGTCATGTCACGACTCAATCACAGGCGTCCGACAATTTGCCGCGCGGGGCCCGTGACCCAGCCGGCAACCTGGAACCCGACCGGATTGTCAGTCGCGGTCGTTAGGGTTGCATCGTGCGGTGAGCAATCGCACGCGCGTGATCGTGGGAAGCGATTGCCGGCACGCGGACAGGAGAAGCGCATGGTCGGTCTGACCCGGATCAGCTTGGCGAACCGTGCGGTGGTCATGTTGATCTCCCTGATCATCGTGGGCTTCGGCGTGTTCACCGCCACCACCCTGAAACAGGAGATCTTCCCGTCCCTGACGATTCCCGGGGCGAGCGTGGTCTCGGTTTATCCGGGTGCCTCCGCGGGCACGATCGAACGCGACGTGACACGACGCGTCGAGGACGCGGTCAAGGGCGTCCAGGGCATCACGACCGTCAGCTCCGTGTCGGCGACGAACATGTCGCAGGTCCAGGTGCAGTGGGACTTCGGCGAGGACACCAACGACATGGAGGCGAAGCTGCGGTCGGCGGTGGAGGGGGTACGCTCCGCGCTCCCCGCCGATGTCGATCCGCGGTTGACGGTGGGCAGCCTGGACGACCTGCCGGTGCTGCTGATGGCGGTCTCTTCCGACAAGGACCCCGAGGTGCTGTCCGAGGACCTGGAGAACATCGCCCTGCCGCGACTGAATTCCCTGCCAGGGGTCCGGGATGCCACGGTCACGGGCGAACAGGTCCGCCAGGTGGTCATCACGACGAGGCAGGACGACCTCGCCGACCGCCGGATCGACCCCAACCAGATCCCCCAGATGATCCAGGCCCATCGCTCGGTGATTCCCGGTGGCCAGATCAACCAGGACGGCCAGGACCTCACCGTCCAGGTCGGCAGCACGCTCGACTCGCTGGAGGCGCTGCGCGCGATTCGCCTGCAGGGCGCGGACGGACCCGTGCTGCTGGGGGAAGTCGCGGAGGTTGCCGACGTGCCTGTCGAGGCGACCACGATCTCCCGCGTCAACGGGCAGCCCTCGCTGACGCTCGCGGTCACCAAAACACTGGATGCCAACACGGTGACGGTCGCCCACGCCGTGCATGACGAGCTCCCCGGGATCGCTCGGGAGATCGGTGGCAACACGTCGTTCGCGACGGTGTTCGACCAGGCACCGTGGATTGAGCAGTCCGTTCACGACCTGACGACCGAGGGCGGTCTCGGACTGCTGATGGCCGTGCTCGTGATCCTGCTGTTCCTGCGCTCGGCGCGCTCGACGATCGTCACCGCCATCTCGATCCCGCTGTCCCTGTTGTTCGCGGTCATTGCGCTCTATTGGGCGGACTATTCGCTCAACCTGCTCACTCTGTCGGGGTTGACGGTGGCGGTCGGTCGCGTGGTCGACGACTCCATCGTCGTGATCGAGAACATCGAGCGGCACGCGGGCCTGGGTGAGGAATTCGGGGTGTCTTTGATCGTACGCGCGGTGCGCGAGGTGGCTGCCGCCGTGACCGCGTCGACCGCGACGGCGGTGGCGGTGTTCATGCCGCTCGCCATCGTCAGCGGGATGGCGGGCGAGCTGTTCCGGCCGTTCGCGCTGACGGTGTCGGTTGCACTGATCGCGTCGCTGGTCGTGGCGCTGGCCGTGGTGCCGGTGCTGGCGTACTGGTTCATGCGACCCTCCCGCGAACGCCGCGAGAAGCTGGCCGCCGAACCCGCCCGGGAGTCCCACGAGTCCGCGGAGACCGGGCTGCAGCGGCCCTATCTGCCGACCCTGCGGTGGGCGCTACGCCGCCCGGTCGTCACGCTGGTGATCGCCGGCCTGGTGTTCGCCGCCACGATGGCGGGCGCGACCGTGCTCAAGACCGACTTCCTCGGCGACACCGGGGACACGTCGCTGTCCGTCCGTCAGACGCTGCCGATCGGCACGTCGTTGGCGGAGACCGATGCCGCCGCCCAGCGGGTGGAGGCAGTGCTGGCGGCGGATGCGGCGGTGGAGACATACTCGACCTCCGTCGGCAGCGGAGGCTTCGAGGCACAGTTCGCCGGTGGCGGGGCCGCGTCGAACAAGGCCGACATCTCGGTGACCCTCGTTCCCGGTTCGTCCGGCAAGGAGGCCGCGGACCGCATCCGGGCCGAACTCGACGGACGGACGGATGTCGGTGAGATCGAGGTCATCACCGCCGGTGGCGCGACGGGCAGCCAGGACCTCGCGGTGCAGGTGACCGGCCGCGACGAGGAGGCGCTGCGCCGTGGCTCCGACGATGTGCTGCGGATGATGCGGGAACAGCCGGACATCGGGCAGGTGGCGTCCGATCTGGCCGAGCGGCGGACGGTCTTGCAGGTGAACGTGCGCCACGACGACGCCGCGGCCGTCGGCATGAACCAGGGCACGATCGGTCCGGCGGTGCTGCAGGCGATGCGGGGGACACCGCTGGGTGAAGTGACGGTCGATGACCGGACCCAGGAGCTGATCCTCCGCTCGCGGGAACCGGTCCGGACCAAGGAGGAGCTCGAGAACCTCGAGCTGCCGGTCACCCAGCAACAGACGATGGACGAGCAGCAGCGGCTGAGCGATGAACTCCAAGCCGACCAGGACGCGGAGACCGAACGCCAGGTCGCCAGGGCGGAGGAGCAGTTCGACGAGCAGGAGCAGCAACTCCGCGACCAGCGCGCCGAATTGCAGCGACAACTGTCCGAGCTGGTCGACCAGATTGCCCAACTGGAATCGGCTCCGCTCACACCGCCCGCTTCCGGCATGATGCCTGCCCTCCCGCCCGGCATGCCGGTCGATCCCACCCAGGCCGCGGCTGCCCAGGCCCAGGCCGAGCAGGCGGCGCTCGCCCAGGCCCGCGCACAACGGGACGCGCAACTTGAGCAGCTCCGCGAGACCAGGGACAGGATGCGCGAACAACTGACCGCCCTGGACGAGTCCGCCGACAAGCTGCAGCAGTCCCGCGCCGATGCCGCTGCCCAGCGCGCCCGGGCCACCGAGATGCAGGAGCGGAGCGAGGCGATCCGGGAGGCGACCGGGGACGCCGTCGTCCTGAACCAGGTCGCGGATGTCGTCGAGGTGCCCAGCGATGCGACGATCCGCCGGGTCGACGGGGAGCGCGCGGTGACGATCACTGCCGCGATGACGGGGGACGACCTCGGCGCCGCGACCACCGCCCTGCAGGAGGGTCTCGACGTGCTCGACCTGCCCGCCGGCGTCGAGGCCACGATCGGGGGCGTGTCCAGCGAACAGCAGGAGGCGTTCAACCAGCTCTGGTTGGCCATGGGCGTGGCGATCGCGATCGTCTATCTGGTGATGGTCGCGACCTTCCGGTCACTGGTGCAGCCGCTGATCCTGTTGATCTCCGTGCCGTTCGCCGCGACGGGTGCGATCGGTCTGTTGTTGCTCACCGACACCGCCCTCGGCATCGCGTCGATGATCGGTCTGCTCATGCTCATCGGCATCGTCGTGACCAACGCGATCGTCCTGATCGACCTCATCAATCAATACCGTGACCAAGGCGCCGGTCTCGACGAGGCGATCATCAACGGTTCCCGGCTGCGACTGCGGCCGATCGTCATGACGGCCCTCGCGACGATCATGGCGCTGGTGCCGATGGCGATCGGGATCACCGGTGGCGGGGTGTTCATCTCCATGTCGCTGGCGATCGTCGTGATCGGCGGTCTGGTGTCCTCGACCGCGCTCACCTTGATCCTCGTCCCGGTGCTCTATCACCTGGTCGAGAACCTCAAGCTGCGCATCAGCACCCGCGGCCAGAAGCGGAGGCGCGAGGCGGATGACGAGGAAACAACCGACTTGGACACGATGCTGGACGGGCCCGCCGAGGACGGCGTACCCACCCCTGACCCCGCCTGACCACTCAGCCACAGCACTCGTGTGCCCCTGGACTGCGGTGATGACAACACCGCAGGGGCACTCGAGGAGGGCGTCCGACGGTTCGGCAGGACACGAGGATTCCGGGTCGGGCGACGGTGCGGGGGAGTCGAAGTCCTACAGTGGTCGCCATGGCACAAGGCGCCGCCCCGGCGGTCGAGCTGAGCGTGGGCGGGCGCACGGTTCGGATCAGCAACCCCGACCGGGTCTACTTCCCGGACCACGGGTGGACGAAGCTCGACATCGCGCACTACTACGCCGCGGTCGGGGACGGGATCGTCCGCGCCCTGCGCGAGCGCCCCACGATGCTGCACCGGTTCCCCAAGGGTCTGGCCGGGGACAAGGTCCACCAGAAGCGGATTCCGCGCGGCGCGCCGGACTGGGTCGAGACCGTGGAACTGCATTTCCCGCGCTATGACCTGACCGCGGACGAGCTGTGCGTGACGGAGCTGGCGCAGGTCATCTGGGCCGTACAGATGTCAACCGTCGAGTTCCATCCCTGGAATTCCCGCCGCGGTGCCGTCGAGCAGCCCGACGAGTGGCGGATCGATCTGGACCCGATGCCGGATTGCGATTTCGCCTCCGTACGCCGGGTCGCCGCCGTGGTCCGGGAGGTGCTCGACGAACTCGGGGTCGTGGGGTTCCCCAAGACCTCCGGTGGCCGGGGGCTGCATGTCTATGTGCGGATCCGGCCGGACTGGGGTCATCAGGAGGTCCGGCGCGCGGCGCTGGCCTTCACCAAGGAGGTCGAGCGCCGCGCCCCGGAGGACGTGACCACTGCGTGGTGGCGCAAGGACCGGCCACGCGACGCGGTGTTCGTGGACTACAACCAGAACGCACGCGACCACACGATCGCGTCCGCCTATTCATTGCGGGGGGTGCCGGACGCGACGGTGTCCACGCCGGTGACCTGGGACGAGATCGACGACGACCTCGACCCACAGGACTTCACCCTCGCGACCGTGCCCGACCGGTTCGCCCGGCTGGGCGACCTGCACGCCGCGATCGACGACGTCCACCACGGTCTCGAGCCGTTGCTGGAGTGGGCCGACCGGGACGGGCTGTGACATGACCGGCGTCCCGCCGCAGTCACTTCCCACGACCAAGCCCTGGCCGGCCCTCTGGTCGCTGGTGATCGGCTTCTTCATGATCCTGGTCGACTCGACGATCGTGTCCATCGCCACTCCGGCGCTGATGCGCAGCCTCGACGCCAGCATCACTGCCGTGGTCTGGGTGACGAGCGCGTACCTGCTCGCGTACGCCGTGCCCCTCCTCATCACCGGCCGGCTCGGCGACATGTTCGGTCCCAAACGGGTCTATCTCGTCGGGCTGACCGTCTTCACCCTGGCCTCGGCGGCGTGCGGTCTGTCGAACACCATCGAGGCGCTGATCGCGGCGCGGGCGGTGCAGGGCCTGGGCGCGTCGATGATGACACCGCAGACGATGGCGGTGATCACGCGGATCTTCCCGCCCGACAAGCGGGGCCCGGCGATGGGCCTCTGGGGGTCGGTCGCCGGCGTCGCGAGTTTGGTCGGCCCGGTGCTCGGCGGCGTACTCATCGACACCCTCGGCTGGGAATGGATCTTCTTCGTCAACCTGCCGGTCGGGGTGATCGGCTTCCTGGCCGTCGTCCGACATGTCCCGAGCCTCGAACGCCATCCCCACCGCTTCGACTGGTTCGGCGTCGCCCTCAACGTGATCGGGATGTTCCTCATCGTGTTCGGCATCCAGGAAGGTCAAACGTACGACTGGGGCACCATCACCGGCCCCATCTCCGTCTGGTCCCTGATCATCGCCGGCGCCGTGGTGCTCGTGTTCTTCGCAATTTTCCAGTCCCGGGCCGCGGAGCCGCTCGTGCCACCAGCGCTGTTCCGCGACCGCAACTTCTCCGTCGCGAACGGGGCGATCCTCGTCATGGGGTTTCTCGTCACGGCGATGATGTTCCCGATGACACTGTTCGCGCAGACCGCCCGCGGACTGACACCGACCCAGGCCGCCCTGCTGTCCCTGCCGCTCGCCGTCATCACAGGTGTGCTGGCCCCGATCGTCGGCCGCCTGATCGACCGGAGCGACCCCAAGTGGTTCGCGGTCGGAGGGTTCACGCTGATGGTCGTCTCCATGGCCGTGTACGCCTGGTTCATGCGTCCCGGCATCTCCATCCTCTGGCTCCTGATCCCATCGGGCATGTTCGGCGCCGCGAATGCCTGCATCTGGGGGCCGCTCTCGGTTTCGGCGACCCGCAACCTGCCGCTGCACCGGGCGGGGGCGGGGTCCGGGATCTACAACACCACCCGCCAGATCGGTGCCGTGCTCGGTAGCGCGGCGATCGCGGCGTTCATGGAGGCCCAACTGTCTGCCCAGCTCGGGTCCGCCAGTGGCGATGCGGGCATGGCAGCGATGGGGACCCGGATCCCGGCACCGCTGGAGATGGGATTCTCGACGGCCATGAGCCACTCGATGCTGATGCCCGGGGCCGTCGCCGTCCTGGGCATCGTCGCCACGCTCCTGCTCGCTCCGCCCCAGGCCCGGCCCGCCGGACGGCGGCCGAGCCCGACTCATCCCCCCACCAAGGACTCGGATCCCACGCGGGGAACCGAGCACAGGACCACGGACCCCACCCGTCAGGAGAGCTGAAATGCGCGTCCACATCGCCACCGACCACGCCGGCTTCGAGCTCAAGCAGTTCCTTGTCGAACAGTTGACCGCTGCGGGCCACGAGGTCATCGACCACGGTGCCCCGACTCTCGAGCCGGAGGACGACTATCCGCGTTGGGTCATCCCCTGCGCCTTGGCCTGTGTCGCCGCGGGGGAGCGCGGCATCGTGCTGGGCGATTCCGGGAACGGGGAACAGATCGCGGCCAACAAGGTGCCGGGCTGCCGGGCCGCGCTCGCGTACTCACCCGAGACCGCCCGTCTCGCCCGCGAGCACAACGATGCCCACGTCATCGGGATCGGGGCCCGGATGCACACGCCGGAGGCGGCCTGGGAGATTGTTCAGGAGTTCTTGAGGGCCGACTTCTCGGGCGCAGAACGGCATGTACGCCGACTTGCCCAGGTGGCCGCGTTCGAGCAGAAGGGGGCGATCGTTCCGTGACCGATTCCACCGACCCGGTGACACCGGATGCCGACGGTCCTGCTGCTCCCGACGACCTTCCCATCTCCGCCGATCCTGCCGAGGAGACTGCCGGGTCACCGGTGCTGACTGCAGGTGATGTGCCGCCGGCACCAGCTCCCCCGGGTGGGGCACCGCCGTCCATGCTGGAGGATTCGCCGGAGGACGAGATCCGGCGCAAGGGCCTGCGACAGATGCGGATCGTCGCGACCTCGCTGCTGGTCTTCGCTGCGATCGTGTTCCTGCTCACCGGGGGACATGCTCCGGAGAGTGTGCTCGGGTTCGTCAACACCGCGGCCGAGGCAGCGATGGTTGGCGCGCTGGCGGACTGGTTCGCGGTCACTGCACTGTTCCGCCACCCATTGGGAATCCCGATCCCGCACACCGCGCTGGTCAAACGCCGCAAGAACGATCTCGGCCGCTCGCTGCAGCAGTTCGTCACCACCAACTTTCTGACCGAGGCGGTGGTCCGGCAGCGCCTCGAGCACACCCACACCGGCCTGCGGCTCGCGGAGTGGTTGTCGGAGGGTCGGAACCGGCATCGGGTGATCACCGAAGTGGTGTCGCTCGCGCGCCGGGCACTCGGCCGCGTCGGTGACGATGACATCAGAACGATCGTCGAGGAATCCCTGCTGCCGCGCTTGGCGAAGGAAGAATTGGCCCCCATCGCGGGAGCGTTCCTCGAGGGAATCGTGGACGACGAGGCCCACCACGGCCTGGTCGACCTTCTGCTCCGCGAATTGGATCTGTGGGTCGAGCGGAACCCCGAACGGCTCCAGAAGCTTATCGGCGATCGGGCCCCGGTCTGGAGCCCCATCTGGGTGGACCGGATGGTGGGCAAGTGGGGCTACGAGCAGATCCAGACCTGGATCACCCAGATCCGGGAGGACCCCGGACACGACATCCGCGTCGCCCTCGACGATCTCCTCGGTGACCTTGCCCGGGACCTGCAGGAGGACGAGCACATCCGCGAACGGGCCGAGGCTCTCAAGGTCCGCCTGCTGACGCACCCCTCCCTGACCGACACCGTCATCAGCCTGTGGGGATCGCTCCGCGACTCCCTGCTGGCGGCCATGGAGGATGAGACCAGTTCCCTGTGGCGGCGAGTGGACGGCTGGATCGCCGAGTTCGCACAGCACCTGAACGACGACGAGACCTTCCGGGCCCGCCTGGAGAGCCGGTTCAACGACGTCGTCTGCTATCTGGTGCAGCGCTATGGCCCGGAGCTCGCCGGCATCATTTCCCACACCGTCGAGAGCTGGGACGCCGACGAGGCCAGCCGCAAGATCGAGCTGTTCGTGGGCCGCGACCTGCAGTTCATCCGCATCAACGGCACGATCGTCGGCGCGCTCGCGGGACTGGTGATCCACACCGTCGCGGTGCTCATCCACTAGGCAGGTGGCCTCCTTGTACTTTGACCCATCCAGCGGGTCAAAGTACAAGGGCGACGATCCGACCCCCGACAGTCGCTGGGGAACCCCTCAAAACCGGACTGTCACTCGGGAGATCCCACCCACGGGAGTGCCGTGCGGGGACCGTCTTCCCTCACCCCTCCGGCGTCCCCTGGTGGAACCGCTGCTCCCAGTTCGCCTCGCGGCGTACCCACAGGGAGGTCCGCACCGCTGACCGCCCGGCTCCGGTGCTGCGCCACGTGAGCAGGATCTGATCCTTCGCCAGCCGCTGGGCGTCGATGACCTCACAGTCGACCTCGCCCTCCAGCGGGCCGATCGTGGCCAGCATCTCGGCGCGGTTCCAGATCCGGCCGGAGGTCCCGACCTCATACCAGTCCGGATGCAGCAGCGCGGCGACCCGGCTGGGATCGCTGCGTACCCCCGCCGTCAACAACGCCCGCTCCAGATCGATCACGTGCTCGAGCGCCGTGACGTCCGCATCGAGACCGGGCACATCGACCGGGCCGAACAGGTCATCCGGGTCCGGATCCTCGACCGGCTCGTCCCCGGGCAGCGCCCAGTCCTCCTCGGCGTCGTCGAGCTCGGGATCCTCCGGGTCCAGGGTGAACAGCGCCGGCGCGGGCTCGGTCTGGCCCACGCTGAATCGGTCGTGCGTGGACGCGTACGCCGCACCGCCCGGCGACGCGGTCGTGCCCGCGAACCCCGGTCCGGTGACGGGCTCCTGTCCGTTCTGGTACGCCGTCGCGACTGCCCGCGCGAGTCGGTCTGCGGCCTCGTTGAGTTCGTGGCCGGCATGGCCGCGTACCCACTCGAACGTCACCGTCCGGCCCTGCATCGCCTCATCGAGGGCCTTGACCAGCTCGACGTTCATCACCGGCTTGCCGTCGGCCTTGCGCCAGTTCTTGCGCTTCCACCCCGCCGTCCACTTGGTGATGACGTTGATCGCATACTGGCTGTCACACAGCACATGCAGGTCCTCGCCGGACCCGGCGGTCTGCTCGAGCAGGTCGAGCACCGCCATCAGCTCGCCCATGTTGTTGGTGCCGTGCGGCCAGCCGCCGGCGGCCCAGCAGGTGTCATCGACATACCAGGCCCAGCCGGCCGGGCCGGGGTTGCCGAGGGCGGATCCGTCTGCAGCAGCGATGATCGTCACGGGGGCGATCCTGCCATGGGCCCACCCATGCAGGTGGGGCCATGGACGTCGTGGCGCATGCGCTGGTCGCATCACCAGATCGTGACGCGCTCCTCGGGAGCGAGCCAGAGCTCGTTCTCCGGTGTCACGCCGAACGCGTCATAGAACGCGTCCATGTTGCGCACGATCTGGTTGCACCGGAACTCGTTGGGGGAGTGCGGGTCGGTGGCCAAGCGCTGCTTGACCATCTCGGGCCGGAACTTCGCCTGCCAGATCGCACCCCACGACAGGAACAGCCGTTGCTCGCCGGTGAGCCCGTCGATCTCGGGCACCTCGGTCCCGGCCGTCGCGATCCGCCACGCCTTGAGCGCGATGCCGATGCCGCCCAGATCGCCGATGTTCTCGCCGATCGTCAGCTCACCGTTCACCGTCTGGCCGTCGGCGCCCTCCGGGGACAGGACGGCGTACTGATCCACCAACTTCGCCGTCCGCTCCGTGAACGCCTCGCGGTCGGCATCGGTCCACCAATTCCGCAGGCGCCCCTCGCCGTCGCAGGTGGAGCCCTGGTCGTCGAACCCGTGGCCGATCTCGTGTCCGATCACCGCGCCGATCGCGCCGTAGTTCACCGCATCATCCGCCGCGTCGTTGAAGAACGGCGGCTGCAGGATCGCGGCCGGGAAGACGATCTCGTTGCGGAGGGGGTGATAGTACGCATTCACCGTCTGCGGAGTCATGAACCACTCGTGACGATCCACCGGCTTGAGCGCCTTGCGGATCTCCTCGTCGAGATCGAACCGGTTCGAGGCGATCACGTTGCCGATGAGGTCATCGGCGTCGATCGTGAGGGTGGAATAGTCCTTCCACTTGTCCGGGAACCCGATCTTGGGCGTGAACCGCGACAGCTTCAGCAGCGCCTCCTTGCGGGTCTCCTCGGTCATCCAGTCCAGCTCGCTGATCGACTGCCGATAGGCCTCGATCAGATTGGCCACCAGCTCGTCCATCCGCGCCTTGGCGTGCGCGGTGAAGTGCTGGTCGACATAGATCCGCCCGACCGCCTCCCCGAGGGCGCCCTCGACGAGGGCAACGCCGCGCTTCCAGCGTTCGCGATTGGTGGGTACGCCGCTCAGCACCGTCCCATAGAAACGGAACCGCTCCGCGACGAAATCCTCCGCGAGATAGGGCGACAGGGAGGAAACCAGCGCGAACCTCGCCCAGTCCCGCCACTGCTCGAGACGGTCCTCGCTCACCAGCTCCGCCAGACCCGTGACGAAGGACGGCTGGGCGTTCACGACCTCGGCCAGTGCCGTCTCCGGGATGCCGGCGCCCGACAGGAACTCCGGCCAGTCGATCCCCGGTGCGGACGCGGTGAAGTCGGTCCAGGACTGCAGGTTGTACATCTGCTGCAGATCCCGCCGCCGCACCCGGTCCCAGTGCACCGTCGCGATCGCCTTCTCCAGCTCCACGACCCGGGCTGCAGCGCCCGCCGGATCGGCCGCACCCAGCAGCGCGAACGTGCGCTCCACATGCTCCGCGTACTCACCGAGAATCTCCGCGTGCTGCTCCTCGCGGTAATAGCTCTC
Source organism: Propionibacterium sp. (assembly GCA_012839035.1). Classification (GTDB taxonomy): domain Bacteria; phylum Actinomycetota; class Actinomycetes; order Propionibacteriales; family Propionibacteriaceae; genus Enemella. Next base: position 34,567 of record DUOB01000080.1, on the reverse strand, counting down.
GTCCGGCAACCCCAGCCCCGACTGTCCGCTGAACAACAGGGCGCGATCGGGATTGCCGGGATCGGAGTCGGACCCGAAACCCAGCACACTGCGCACGCCCAGGCCCAGCCAGGTGCCGAACAGGCGAGACAGCGCGCGCGTCGAATCGACCTGATCGACCTTGTCGAGCCAGGGGAGGAGCGGGCGTACGCCCAGCTCCTCGATCCGCTCGGTGTTCATGAAACTCGCGTAGAGATCCGCGATTCGGGCCTCATCGCTGCCCGGTGCACCACCGTCGAGACCGGTGATGATGTCGCGGACCGCCTCCTCCGCCTGGTCGCGGAGCTCGATGAACGCGCCCGCGCCGGGCTTGTCCGCATCGATCTCCGCAGTCCTCAACCACGTGCCGTTGACGTGGCGGAACAGGTCATCGCCGGGGCTGACATCGGTGTCGAAATCGTCGAAAGTCAGCGCGGGGGCCGACTCGGAAAGTTCAGTGCTCACCCGGCCACTCTATGCAGGCGCCGGGAACGCCGCATCGCGCTGACGGCCTGCACCGAGATGATCATCAACGCCACCCACACCAGCGTGAACCCGATCCAGCGGCCCGTCGACATGGCCTCCTTGAAATAGAACACCCCGAGCAGGAACTGCATCGTCGGCGCCAGATACTGCGTCAGGCCGATGAGGCTGAGCGGGATGCGCTGTGCGGCGTACGCGAACAACAACAGCGGCACCGCCGTGACCACACCCGCACAGGCGAGCAACAGGTCATAGCCGATCCCGTGCTGCAGGAAATCCCCCTCGCCCCGCGACGCGAGGAACACGAGGAACCCGATGGCGGGGATCGTCATCAACGCCGATTCCGCCGTCATCGACACGATCGGCTCGACCTTCACCCGCTTCTTGACGATCCCATAGATCGTGAACGTCACCGCCAGCACCAAGGCCGTCCACGGCGGCTGCCCGTACTCGATCGTGATCACCACCACGGCCACCGTCGCCAACCCGATCGCCGCCCACTGCATCGGCGCCAGCTTCTCCGAGAAGAAGAAGACCCCCGCGAGAATCGCCAGCAGCGGATTGATGTAGTAACCCAGCGCAGCCTCGGTGACACGGCCGTTGTTGACCGCCCAGATGTACAGGCCCCAGTTCACCGCGATCACCACCGACGCCACCGTCAGTCGGATGAACGTCCCCCGGCCCGTCAGCTGCGCCCGCCACCGCTTGCGTGCGAACAGGGCAACCAGAATCGCACCCAGCACCGTCGACCAGACAATGCGGTGTGCCAGGATCTCCGGTGCGGAACTTCGATCCAGCAGCGGCCAGAAGATCGGCACGAGGCCCCAGAGGGAGTACGCGCCCAGGGCGGCGGCCACGCCAAGATTGTGGGAACGGCGGTCAGGGGTCACAGCTGGAAGGCTATCCCGATGACGGAGGCTCCAACGAAATGGGCAGCGCGTCCTCGCAGTTGCTCCCGTGACGAGGGGATTCGCCCATCCGCGCATTCCGGCCGGTACCTTCTCGGCTGCCCGGTGGACTAACCTTCGAGGGAACCCGTCACCCGCTCGGAGGACAAAGATGACCGAGACCCATCAGCGACCGCCTGCCACGACACCTCCGGCAGGCCCCGCATGGCCCGCAGGGCACGAGGTTGATGCCCGGACCCTGGGTCCCAAGTTCACCCCGGCACATCCGCTGGCACTGGAGCCGGCTGTTGCTCCCCCGCACTCGGTGGACGGGTTCGCCCGCACCTTCCTGCGTGAGCTCAACTTCGGCGGCGGCGCCAGCCTCGAGCGGTCCACGACCAACCACCAATACCTCGCTCTCGCGCGGACGGTGCGCCACTATCTGATGGCCGACTGGCTCAAGACCGCGCGGCGTCGGCGCCAGCAGCCCAAGGACAAGATGGTCGGCTATCTGTCGGCCGAATATCTGCTGGGACGTCAGCTCGGCAACGCACTGCTCGCGCAGGACCTCGCGGAGATCGTCGATCGCGCGCTGGCCTCCTGCGGGCTGGATCTGGAGGAGCTGCGGTCTCTCGAGGTGGAGCCGGGGCTCGGCAACGGCGGCCTGGGCCGTCTCGCCGCGTGCTTCATCGACTCGCTCGCGACGATGGATGTGAGCTGCATCGGCTATGGCATCCGCTATGAATACGGCATCTTCCGGCAGACCTTCGTCGAGGGGCGCCAGTCGGAGCAGCCCGACGGGTGGCTCTCGATGGGTGCGCCGTGGGAGTTCCCCAACCCCGAGCGCGCCGTGCAGGTGGACTTCGGCGGTCACACGGAGGAATACACCGATGAATCCGGCCAGCCCGCTCGGCGGTGGGTGCCGGGCTGGAATGTCCTGGGTGTGCCCTACAACTACATGGTCCCCGGCTATCGCAACGGTGTGGTCAACACCCTGCGCCTGTGGAGCGCCCAGGCAACGAGTGCCTTCGACCTCTCGATCTTCAATGCGGGCGACTATGCGGAAGCCGTGCGCGCCCAGACCTTCGCCGAGAACATCTCCAAGGTGCTCTATCCCGAGGACTCCACCCCGCAGGGGCGGGAGCTGCGGCTGCAGCAGCAGTACTTCTTTGTCGCCTGCTCGCTCAAGGACTACATCAACGGCACGCTGCCGGTCGACTTCGATGTCCGGGAGTTGCCCGAGCGGATCATCTTCCAGCTCAATGACACCCACCCGGTGATCGCGGTGCCCGAGCTCATGCGTCTGCTCATTGATGAGCACGGGCTCGAGTGGGACGAGGCATGGGGGATCACGGCCCAGTGTTTCGCCTATACCTGTCACACGCTGCTCCCCGAGGCGCTGGAGGTGTGGCCGGTCGAGCTGCTGGGGCGCTTGCTCCCACGGCACCTCGAGATCATCTTCCAGATCAACGAGGAGTTCCTGGCCCAGGTGGGCGAGCGCTGGCCGGACGACATGGACAGGATCCGCCGCATGTCGATCATCAGCGATGGTGATCACCAGGCCGTCCGCATGGCGCACCTCGCCGCTGTGGCCGCCACCAAGATCAACGGCGTCGCGGCACTCCATTCGCAATTGCTGCGGGACAAGGTGCTCGTCGATTTCGCCGAGATGTGGCCGGACAAGTTCACCAACGTCACCAACGGCATCACCCCGCGTCGCTTCATCCAGGGTGCCAATCCCGCACTCTCCGATCTGATCACCGACACCATTGGTGAGGGGTGGGTCACCGACTTGGACCGACTGGCAGAGCTCGAGCCCTATGCGGACGATGCCGACTTCCGCGCGGCGTTCCGGGATGCCAAGTTCGCCAACAAGCAGCGTCTGGGCGACCTGGCGAGGGAGTTGAGCGGCCCGGTCCTCCACGACGACCACATGGTCGATGTGATGGTAAAGCGCCTCCACGAATACAAGCGCCAGAGCCTCAAGCTCCTGCATGTGGTCAGCATCTATGAGCAGGTGTTGTCAGGCGCCCTCGATCCGGCCGACATCGTGCCCCGCACGGTGGTCTTCGGAGCCAAGGCGGCGCCCGGCTATTGGATCGCCAAAGAAACGATGTATCTCATCAATCGCGTCGCCGCCACCATCAACGCCGATCCCAAGCTCAACGGCCGGCTCCAGGTGTGGTTCCCGGAAAACTACAACGTCACGCTCGCCCAGCTGATCATCCCGGCAGCCGATTTGTCGGAGCAGATCTCGCTCGCAGGCAAGGAAGCCTCCGGCACCGGAAACATGAAGTTCGCCCTCAATGGTGCGCTCACGATCGGCACCGACGACGGCGCCAACGTCGAGATCCGCCAGCTCGTCGGCGATGACAACTTCTTCCTCTTCGGGCTCAGTGAGCCTGAAGTGTCCGAGTTGGGCGACAAGGGCTATCGCTCGCGCGACTTCTATGAGAACAACGAAACCCTGCGCCGGGCGATCGACCTCGTCGCGAGTGGCCACTTCAACGGTGGCGGCACGGAGGAACCGGTGATCGACGACCTGCTCAACAACGACCGGTTCCTCGCCCTGGCGGACTTCGAGTCCTATGCCGCGACCCAGCAGAAGGTCGAGGAGAAATACCGCGACAGGGAGGCCTGGACCCGTTCGGCGATCCTCAACGTTGCCCGGTGCGGCTTCTTCTCCTCCGACCGGTCGATGCGGGACTACATCGAGCGGATCTGGAAGCTCGACCGGTGATCGGCGCCGGGGCAGATCTCGGCTGAAACGACGAAGCGCTCCCTTTCCGGCCCGGTGTGCGGGTCGGAGAAGGAGCGCTTTCGCGTACGCCGGGGGCCGGGTCAGACGACCGTCCAGACGTCCCGGCCGTTGATCAGTGCCTGCAGCTCGTCGTCGGTCGGCTCCTGCCCGTTCTTGGCAGTGTCGATCTGATCGCGGACGGCGTCGTCATAGGCGGGCCGCTCCACCTGGCGCAGCACCCCGATCGGGGTCTGCCGGAGCACACCGGTGCTGGTGAGGCGGGAGAGCGAGAACGCGTACGCCGGGTCCGTGCTGTGCGCATCATGCACGACGATCCGGTCCTCATCGACGTCGGCGACCTCCGCGATCTCCAGCTCGCCGGTATCGCGGCGAACGACCGCCCGGCTGCCGTCCTTGCCGAAGCGGATCGGCTCACCGTGCACGAGCGGGATGATCGTGTCGGCGGTGGAGCCGCCCTTGATCGCATCGAACGCGCCGTCGTTGAAGATCGGGCAGTTCTGATAGATCTCCACGAAGCTCGCGCCCCGGTGCGCCGACGCGGCCTTGAGCACCTCGGTGAGGTGCTTGCGGTCGGAGTCGATGGTCCGGGCCACGAACGTCGCCTCCGCGCCGAGCGCGAGCGACAACGGGTTGAACGGGGAGTCGACGGAGCCGAACGGGGACGACTTCGTGACCTTGCCCTGCTCCGATGTCGGGGAATACTGCCCCTTGGTCAGGCCATAGATCCGGTTGTTGAACAGCAGGATCGTCAGGTTGACGTTGCGGCGCAGCGCATGGATCAGGTGGTTGCCACCGATCGACAGGGCGTCCCCGTCACCGGTCACGACCCAGACACCCAGATCCTCGCGGGCCGTCGCGACGCCCGTGGCGATCGCCGGGGCCCGGCCGTGGATCGAGTGCATGCCATAGGAATTCACGTAATAGGGGAAGCGCGACGAGCAGCCGATGCCCGACACGATGACCGTGTTCTCCCGGGCGATGCCGAGCTCCGGCAGGAACCCCTGGAAGGCCGCCAGCACGGCATAGTCACCGCAGCCTGGGCACCAGCGCACCTCCTGGTCGGAGGTGAAGTCCTTGCGGTTGAGCGGTTCGATCGCCAGGGGCACGCGGTTCAGGCCGGCGTACTCCTCAATCGTCTTGCGCGCATCGGTAGTCACTTGGCGTCCTTTGCAGCGAGATCGGAAAGCGGGTGGGGGGAGGAATCGTGGAACCCCTCCTGGCGAGGCTCGCGCCCGTTGGCGGTGACCTCTTCGTGGAGCTGTTCCGTGGTCGGGTCGACCGTGTGGCCGATGTATTCGAGCAGGTCCTGGGCGAGCTCCGACAGCGAGATCGGCAGGCCCCGGACGCGGGAATAGCTCTTGACGTCCACCAGATATTTCGCCCGCAGCAGCATGGCGAGCTGGCCGGAGTTCATCTCGGGGCAGATGACGGTGTCGTACGCCCGCAGGACCTCACCGAGGTTCGCCGGGAACGGATTCAGGTGGCGCAGGTGGATCTGCGCGACCTGGCCGCCAACAGCGCGCACCCGGCGTACCCCTGCAGTGATCGGACCGAAGGACGACCCCCACCCGACGACGAGAACCTTCGCCTCTCCCGACGGGTCGTCCACCACGACATCGGGAACGTCCGCGACGATGCCGTCAACCTTGGCCTGGCGGAGCTTGGTCATGCGCTCGTGGTTGGCCGGGTCGTAGGAGACATTGCCGGTGCCGTCGGCCTTCTCGAGGCCGCCGATCCGGTGCTCCAGGCCCTTGGTGCCGGGAATGGCCCACGGCCGGGCGAGGGACTCCTCGTCACGGCGATAGGGCTCGAACGTCGTGCCGTCCGCACCGTTCGGTCCGGTCGCGAACCCGGGATCGATGCCCGGGATCTCGGCGATGTTCGGCAGGCGCCAGGGTTCGGCGCCATTGGCCAGATAGCCATCCGAGAGCACGAACACCGGCGTCCGATATTTCACGGCCCAGCGCGTGGCCTCGATCGCGGTGTCGAAGCAGTCGGAGGGGGAGTTGGCGGCGATGATCGGGACGGGGGCCTCACCATTGCGGCCGAACATCACCTGCAACAGGTCCGCCTGTTCGGTCTTGGTCGGCATGCCGGTGGACGGGCCGGCGCGCTGCACGTCGACCACGACCATCGGCAGTTCGGTCATCACCCCGAGGCCGATCGTCTCCATCTTGAGCGCGATGCCCGGACCGGACGACGACGTCACCCCGAGCGTGCCGGCGAAGCTCGCCCCGAGGGCTGCGCCCACGGCAGCGATCTCGTCCTCGGCCTGAAAGGTCTGGACGTTGAACCGCTTGAGCTTGGTCAGCTCGTGAAGGATGTCCGACGCCGGAGTGATCGGATAGGCCCCGAAGAACATCGTCAGGCCCGCCTTCTGGGCCGCGGTCACCAGCCCGAGGGCCAGCGCGGTGTTGCCCGTGATCTGGCGATAGTCCCCGGGCGGCATCGACGCGGCCGCCACCGTATAGGTGTGCGCGAAGGACTCCGTCGTCTCACCGAAGGCCCAGCCGGCGCGGAACGCCGTGAGGTTCGCGTCGCGGATCGCGGGCTTCGAGGCGAACTTCTCGGCCAGGAAACGCTCGGTGCCCTCCGTGGGGCGGTTGAACAGCCAGCACAGCAGGCCGAGGGCAAACATGTTCTTGGCGCGCGTCGCGTCCTTGCGCGTCAGCCCGAACTCCTTCACCGCACCGACCGTCAGGCCGGAGAGATCGAAGGCGTGCAGCTGATAGCCCTCCAGCGAATCGTCCTCCAGCGGACTCGTCGCATAGCCCACCTTGGTCAGGTTGCGCTTGGTGAACTCCGCGGTGTCGACGATGATCACCCCGCCCGGCGCCAGATCCGCGAGGTTGGCCTTGAGTGCGGCCGGGTTCATCGCCACCAGCACGTCCGGCCGGTCGCCCGGCGTCATGATGTCGTAGTTCGCGAAGTGCAGCTGGAAGCTCGACACGCCCGGCAGCGTGCCCTGGGGGGCGCGAATCTCCGCCGGGAAGTTCGGCAGGGTCGAGATGTCATTGCCGAACACCGCGGAGTCCGCGGTGAACCGGTCGCCGGTCAGCTGCATGCCGTCGCCGGAGTCGCCCGCGAAGCGGATGACCACGCGGTCGAGGGTCTGGGTCGGGGTCACTATCCGTAGCTCCTTAGGGTGAGCGTGTTGCCGATATAAGTCATGTGTGCGCCGATGTGCCGTGCGCTGGGCGGCGGGCCTGGGCGGTGGCTGCGCAAGTTCTCGGGAGACGATACTCCTCCAGCCATAAAAATTTCTTTTCTGTCCATAGGCGATCCTGTTTGGTGCTCCGCTCGCGTCAGTCCCGCACGTGTACGCGCTCGCCGTGTCTCCCGAACAGGCTCAGGATCACGGCGCTCTGATGGTTGGCGGATCCGAACCAGTGCGGCACGCGGGTGTCGAACTCCACCGCCTCGCCGGCCTCGAGTTCGAGGTCCTGCTCGCCGAGGACCAGCCGGACGGTCCCGCTCAACACATAGAACCACTCGTACCCATCATGCTCGTGCAGCTTCAATGGCCGCGACGCGGGCGGCAGTTCGATCTTCCAGGCCTGTACGCCCTCCGTGCTGCTGGACAGCGGCCACACCGTCCGGCCGCCACTGATCTGCCGCGGTTGCAGCCGGATGCGGGGGTCCTCCGGTTCGGGCATGCCAACCAGGTCGTCCAGCGGCACCTGGTAGTGCTGACTGAGCGACAGGAGCATCTCCAGGGTCGGCTTCCGCTGGCAGGTCTCCAGCCTCGACAGGGTCGATACGGAGATGTCGGTTCGTTCGGCCAGTTCCTCCAGTGTGATGCCGTGTTCCGTACGCAGCGCGCGCAGGCGCGGACCGACTCCTCGGAGAACCTTGGTGACGTCGCTCATGGGCCCGACGGTACGAGTGCTTTGCCAAAACGGCAAACGGCTTTGCCGAAACGAGATCGGATACCTAGGGTGGTATTCATGACTTCCACGCAGACGACTTCCGGCGAGCCGCAGGTGACGACCAACTCGTCAGCCTCCGTGCTGCGCAAGATCTATCCACTCTCGATCGTCACGATCGTTGCGGCGCTGGGCACGAGCCTGATCAATGTGATCCTGCCGCAGGTCGCCACGCAGTTCGGGGCGGACATGTCCACCGCCCAGTGGGCCACGCTGGCCTTCCTGCTCAGCAGCACTGTGCTGATCGTCCCCGCCGGGTGGTTGGGCGACTCGCTCGGGCGGGCGAGGGTGCTCCAGGTCGCGATCCTCGTCTTCCTCGTGGGATCCCTGGTCGCCGCGCTCGCCCCGTCGCTCGGGCTGATCATCGCCGGGCGCGCGATTCAGGGCGTCGGGGTCGCGGCCATGCTGGCCCTGCCCGTGGCCCTGGTCCGGGAAACCGTCCAGCCCCACGAAATGGGTCGTGCGATGGGCACGATCGGCTCCTCCATGGCGACCGGCATGGCCCTCGGGCCGGCCGTCGGCGGGCTCATCGCCGCCGGTGCGCTCGGCTGGCGGGGTGCCTTTCTGTTGTTCCTGCCGCTCGGGTTGTTGGCCCTGTTCCTGGTCGGCACGAAGCTCTCGACCGCAGCCGCGACTCCGGCGCAGCGTCGTCCGCTGGATCTGGCGGGTCTGATGCTGTTGGCGGTCGCCCTGGCCGGCTATTCCCTGGCGGTCACCCTGACCCCCGGTGGCTGGCAGGGCACGACCGCCATCCTCGTGGGTGTCGTGGTGGTGCTCGCGGTCTTCGTCCGGGTCGAGCTGCGCTCCGGTTCCCCGCTGGTGAACTTCCGCATGCTCAAGTCGATCCGCATCCTGCCCCAGCTCGGCATGACGTTCGGTGGCGCACTGGTCATGATGACGTTCACGATCATCCCGCCCTTCTATCTGACGCTGGCACTGGGCCTGGACACCTGGCGCATGGGGCTCGTCATGGCGGTCGGCCCGATCATGGCGATCCTCTCCGGCATCCCCGCGGGACAACTGGCCGACCGGCTCGGTGCTGCCAGGGTGGCCTTCATCGGCCTCACCACGATGACCATCGCCGCCGTCGCGTTCGTCGCCCTGCCCCCGGTCTGGGGTGTCGTCGGCTTCCTGATCGCCGCGGTCATGCTCACTCCCGGCAACCAGATGTTCATGGCCGGCAACAACACCTCGGTCATGTCCCGCGCCGATCGCGCCCAGCAGGGGGCCGTCTCGGGTGTCCTCAACCTCGCCCGCAACCTCGGCTTCATCACCGGCACCGCGCTGATGTCCCTCGTGTTCGACCTCGCCTCGACCCGCGTGCCCGGCAGCGGGGGAGCGACCCTCGGCATGCAGTCCGCGTTCGCGGTTGCCGCGCTCTTCGGCCTGGCCGCCGCACTCGTGGGCCTCATCGTCCACCGGCGCTCCGTGGCGGCCGTGCGCGACTGACCCCGTCCCGTCTCGCCTGATCCTGCACCGGCCGCCGCCTGCACCTGTCACGGTGTCGGCGGCGGCCGTTGTTGCGGGGCGTGACTGGGTACGCTGGCCCGGTGCGCTGCTGGGACTGGTTCGGCGACCGCTCGCTGGTCGTCATCGACATCGCCCTGGCCTGCTGCGCCCTGGAGGTCGAAGCGGCTGCGGCGGGCCTGCCCCTCTCCGATCTGCGTGCGGACGACAACGTCGTGATCGTCGTCTCCGGCACGGTCACCGACACCGTCCTTCCGATCGTGCGGAACATCTTCGGGCAGGTGCCCGCTGCCCGGGTCATCTCGTTCGGCGCCTGCGCATCGGCGGGTGGTCCCTATTGGGATTCGTACGCCGTCACCAAGGGCATCGCCCAGATCGTCGAGGTCGATCTGTTCGTGCCCGGCTGCCCGCCCACTCCGACCGCGCTCCGTGAGGCCCTGCGGTCGCTCCGGATGTCCCCGCGTGCAGAGCAGGTGGAGGCATGAACGAACAGGTGCCGGTGACCGATTGGGCCACGACTGTCACGAGCGTTCGGGACGCCGGCTTCCGCTATTTCGACTGGCTCGACTGCGTCGACGAGATCGGCCGGAGCAACGAGTTCCGTCTGGTCCTGCAGGTGCTCAACCGCGAGACCGGTGAGACCCGCCGGCTCGAGACCCGCGCCGACCGCGATGATCCGCAGGTGCCGACGCTCTCCGGGATCTTCGCCGGCGCCGGCTGGGCGGAGCGGGAGATCCACGACCTGTTCGGCGTCGATTTCCTGGGCGGGGACGGCACGCCGCTCCTCCTGCCCCGACGCTATGGCGGCCACCCCCTGCGCAAGGACGAGGTGCTCGGCGCACGCGCGGCCATCGCCTGGCCGGGTTCCAAGGAGCCGGGGGAGACCGGCGCCGCAGCCGGCCGGCGCAGGATGGCCCCACCGGGCGTACCCGATCCGGACATCTGGGGCAACCGCGATCCCGCAGCCGACCCTGCGGACCCCGCCGACATCGTCCAGAGCGCCCGGGGCGGCCGCGTGCGGAGGCGACGATGACCGAGGCCCCACCCACCGCTCGTGCGACGGCCGGGGACGCGCATGCCCGGATCCGGCTGATCGAGGACAAATGCACCTCGTGCATGATCTGCGCGCGCGAATGCCCGGTGTGGTGCATCCACATCGACTCCCACACCGAGGTCGATCCCGACGCACCCGCGCAACTGACCGGCCGCGGCATGCGGGAACGGACGATCAACGTCCTCGACCGGTTCGCGATCGACTGGTCGCTGTGCATGTACTGCGGCATCTGCGTCGAGGAATGCCCCTTCGACGCCCTCGAATGGCGGCACGACGCCATGCCCGCCGCGAGCGCGTTGACGGACCTGGTCCACGAGATCGAGGACCTCGCATGAGCTGGGCCGGACCGCTCTGTCGCCGGTTCATGGCGCGGGGGAACGAGCTCCAGCAGCGGGCGACGGAGGCGCTGTTCGAGGCCTACCGAGTCACCTGGGTCCGGCGGGGCATGATCGGCTGCCTGCTCATCGCGATCGGTGGCCTCTCGCCCGCGTTCCTGCCGGCCAACAGCCCCTGGTGGCGGGTGCTCGGGGCATTCCGCGAATATTCCTGGCTCGGGCCCACCCTCGGCACCGTCGCCGCTCTCACCGGGGTGCTCCTGGTGATGGATGCCTGGTTCCGGATCCGCCCCATCGACGGTGCCCCGGAGGTTGACTTCCGAGCCGTCCTCGCGCTCTGGTCCCTGCCGATGCTGCTCGCACCGCCGATCTTCAGCCATGACGCGTACGCCTATGCCGCCGAGGGGTACATGGTCCACGAGGGCCTCAACCCCTATCAGATGGGCGCCGGGATGCTCCAGAACCGTTGGGGCGAACAGGTCGTGGAGGTGTGGCGGTTCACGCGCGCGCCCTATGGGCCGTTGAGCCTGCAACTGTCCCATCTCGTCGTCGACGTGTTCGGGCACTCGCCCTATTGGTCGTCGGCGGTCGGGATGCGGATGCTGGCGATCGCCGGGATCGTCGCGACCGCGTACACGATCCCCATCCTCGCCGAACGACTCCGCGTCTCCCCGCGGCGGGCGATGTGGTTCGGGCTCGTCAACCCGCTCGCGATTGCCCATCTCGTCGGTGGCGCGCACAACGACGCGGTGATGATCGGCTTCATCTCGCTCGGGCTGCTGGCTGCGGCCAGACGCCGGTTCCTGCTCGGGTGCGTGCTGGTTGCGGCGGCCGCTGCGGTCAAGATCCCCGCGATTCTCGCGATCGTGCCGGTCGCCCTGTTGGGTTGGGGGGTACGCCGCACCGCCGCCACCCCGTTCGGACGGTTGTGGCAGGCCGGCTGGCGGGTCTTCGTGGCCACGCTCGTGATGGTGCTGGCCTTCACCCTCATCACCCTCGCGTGCCTACCCGGGGCGCAGGGCTGGGGCTGGATCCAGGCCATCAACGTGCCCGGGATGGTGTCGACGATCTCCCCACCGACGCTGTTGGGCGACCTGGCGAGGATCATCCTCAACGATCTCGGCTACCACCGCGAGGCACTCGGCATGGTCCGCCTCAGCCGGCAGATCGCCATGGTGATCATGGTGCTGCTGATCCTGGTGATGCTCGTGCGGATGGCACCGACCCGGCCCATGCGGTTCCTCGTCTATGCCTGGATGGCGCTGATCCTCGGCAGTCCCGCGCTGCATCCCTGGTATCTCACCTGGCCCGCGGTGTTCCTGGCCTTCTCCCGGCCCTCGCCGAGGATCGTGCGGATCTCGTCGTGGGCCTCGATCGGGCTGCTGACCTATTCCGCGGTGAGCTTCTCGTGGCGCAACGATCTCACCGCGGTCGGTGTGGCGGCCGTGGCCGTCGTGGCCTGGATGATCCTGGCCCACGACCGACGACACTTCCGGCACTACCCCCGCCCCCGCAGCGAGCGCGCCGAGGTCGCCGATCACGATGCCGAGGCGATCCAGGAGGCCGTCTCTCGTCGATGAGGCTGGGTGCGTAGTGTCAGTGCATGGCTGACGACAACGCTGTCCTCACACTCCGCCGGATCCTCGATGGCCGCTGGGCCGCGATGCGCGACCGAGTGCGCGACGAGCTCGGGACCGCTGACTGGGCCACACCGATCGAACCGTTGTCGATCACCGACTATCGCGCGCGGACCACTCGGCAGCTCCTGGCGCTCCTGCGCGAGGACTGGACCGAGACCGGCCTCTCCGCCCAGCGGGGCAACCGCGGCGACGTCGGCGCTTCCCTCACCTTCTTCGAGACCCTCGCCCATGTCGATCTGTCCCTGTTCGTCAAGTTCGGTGTGCAGATCGGGCTCTTCGGCGGCGCCATCGCAGGGTTGGGCACCCAATGGCACCACAGCGCGTACCTTCCCCGGATCGAGAGAGGCGACCTCCTCGGCTGTTTCGCCATGACCGAGACCGGTGGGGGCTCCGACGTAGCGAACCTGCGTACGACCGCGACCTATGACCCGGAGACCGACATGATCGTCGTCCACACGCCGACGGCGGCTGCGACGAAGGACTACATCGGCAACGCGGCGCGGGACGGCACGATGGCGGCGGTGTTCGCCCAGCTCATCGTCGACGGTGAGTCGCATGGCGTGCACTGCGTGCTGGTGCCGATCCGTGACTCCCGGGGCGTCGCGCGGCGGGGAGTGACCCTTCGCGACTGCGGGCCCAAGATGGGGCTGCCGGGGGTGGACAACGGCGAGATTGTCTTCGATCACGTACGCGTGCCCCGCGCGAACCTCCTCGACCGTTTCGGTGCCATCGATGACGACGGGGTCTATGAGTCGGTGATCGACAACGATGCCCGCCGGTTCTTCTCCATGCTCGGAACCCTGGTCCGGGGACGGGTGTCGGTCGGGGCGGCAGCCGGGGCCGCGACCCGCAATGGGCTCACGCTCGCGATTCGTTATGCGGTGCGACGGAGGCAGTTCCTGCGGCCCCCGAATGGTGATGCCGCGGGGCTGCCGGACGCGCACGCCGCGGGCATCCGGCTCATCGACTATGCGACCCACCGGCGCCGACTGCTCGTGCCGCTCGCCCGGAGCTATGCGCTCGCGCTCGCGACGAACATGCTGATCGAGGATCTGCACGCGCTGGAACAGGACCAGGCGAAGGCGGAGAGCGCGGGGACCGGGCAGGTCGATGCCGCAGAGATCGACGAGGAGCGCGTCCGTCGGATCGAGGAGCGGGCGGCGTCGCTGAAGATCGCCAACACCGATCATGCGACCCGGACGATCCAGACATGCCGGGAAGCGTGCGGCGGCGCCGGCTACATCTGGGAGAACCGGTTCGGGGCGCTCAAGAACGACACCGACGTGTTCACGACCTTCGAGGGCGACAACACGGTGCTGCTGCAGCTGGTGGCGAAGGGGTTGCTGACGAGGTACAGGGATTCATTCCAGTCGTTCGACACTGCCGCCATGATCCGGTTCGCCGCGCGCAACGTCGCCGAGACCGTTGTCGAGCGGGCCTTCGGCGGCACGATCATCCAGCGGCTCATGGCCGGTGCGCCGGGGCGGGACGCGGACAACGCGCTGGCGGAGCGGGGCGGTCAGTTGGCGATGTTCGAGGACCGGGACGAGCACACCCTTGCCGGGTTGGCGGCGCGCATGCGTGCCCGGGCCGACGACTTCAAGGTCGATCCCGTCGGAGTGCTCGACGATGTCCAGCCGCATATGCTCGCGGCCGCGTGGGCGCACATCGACCGCATCCTGCTGGAGGCCTTCGCATCCGCGACCGAGGAGTGCGAGGACGGCGCCTGTCGGGAACTGCTCGGCTCATTGTGTGATCTGTTCGTCTATTCCACGGTGGAGACGAACGCGGCGTGGTTCCTGGAACACGGGCGGATCTCCGCCGCCCAATCGAAGGAAGTCACTCGCAGGGTGGACGAGCTGTGCGCCGAACTGGCACCTCAGGCGGAGGCACTGGTCGGTGCCTTCGGGATCGCCGATGCGTGGCTGGATTGCCCGCTGCTCGAGCGCGCCTGAGCGGCTCGGCCCGGGTCGAGTTCGCGTCCTGCTCGACCCGCGGTGGCTCCGTGTGGGGCATCGCAGAGAGGACCTCACTGCGGCGGCTGCTCCGGGCGCGCGGACCTGTCCAGGGTTGCGGGCAACTCGTGGACCGGGATCACCACCACGTCGTCCAGCTTCCAGTCGATCGCGCACACACGGTCGTGGGCCTGCCGCAACATAGCGGTGTCCACGGCGCCGTCCGTCTCCACGAAGGCCTCGACGTGGAAGACGTGACCCTGGTCGCGGACACGGCAGCCGGCGTCCCGGACCCACGGCAGCTCGCGGAGGCGGGTGTTGATCTGCGGCAGCAGCGGATGGACCTCGGAGTTGTCGGTGGTGCGCGCCCGCACGTCCAGCAGCCCGTTGACCGCGGCGCGGACGTTCCGGACGCCGTCGCGCACGACCGAGGCGCCGATGGCGACGGCGATGGCGGCGTCCAGCCACCAGATTCCGAGCCCGACGCCGATGACGCCGATGATGGCGCCGCTGGCCGTGGCCCAGTCGTCCTTGTTCATCTCCCCGTCGGCATGCAGCACCCGGTCGTGCAGCGACTCGGCCAGCTTGATCTTGTGGTGGCCGATGATGATGTTCGGGATTCCCGTGTACGCGAGCACGGCGATCATCGCCCAGCCCTGCCAGAACGTGATGCCGAAGAGATTCAGCGTCCCGATGGTCGGATATTCCGCCTTCACCAACGCGATCGACGACTCGATCACGACGAATGCGCCCATCGCCAACAGGGCGAGCGAGCTCGCGAGATGGCCCGCGCCCATGGTGCGGTGCCAGCCATAGGGGTGCTCGATGTCCGGTTCCCGGCGCACCAGCCGACGGCCGATGAGGAAGGCGATCGGCGGCAACAGGCTGAGCATGTCCTCCAGCCACGCGGCCCGCATCGCCTGGGAATTCCCCATCACCAGCAGGACAAGTGCGACCGCGCTGATCACGTAGCCGATCGAGATCCACTCCAGCCGCGTGGCCTTTCGGTGGGCCTCCTGCTGCTCGGGCGGCAGGTCACTGCTCGTGAGTCGGATCACCGGAGCTTGCCCGACCGCTCGTCGAGGTAGCGTTCGAGCTCGCTGAGGAACTCGTTCTCCCCGAACTGCACCAGCATCACGTGTTTGTGTTCCTTGCCCTCGTTATCGACGGATCGGGCATAGCTGCGGGTGGGCGACACCTTGGTCGTCCAGGGCGTGTCGGTGGTGATGCCACCGATGATCAGGTGGATCTCTCCCTGTTCGAGTTGATCGACCAGGTGTTGCTCGCCCCCGACCACCCAGCGCGGATCGGCGCCGAGGCGTGCCGCGAAGGTCCTGACCAGATCGACTTCGGTGCCAGTGATGCGGCTGCCGCGCACCACGGTCCAGGGTGGGGCATGGGAAACCCCGACCGTGAGCTCCTGACTGGCGCGGACAGCATCCAAGGTGCCCCGCGGATCAGTCGGCACCCGGAGCCCACAGCCGGTCAGCAGGAAGACCAGGACCAGGCACGGGCAGAAGACGATGCGCATAACCGCCCCCTACCCAACTGCGTCGATCCCTATTCATCGCACGACCTGACCCACGTCCTCGGACCCCTTGTGTCGTGCGATTCCGGACAGTGCAACCGCGGAGTGCCCAACCGCGGTGCAGCGTACGCTCGACTATCCCGACCCCGGCCGATGTTATTGCCTCACCGAAGTGTGATCGGCAGCAGGGTCTGCGTACTCCACCACCACCGGTGCGTGGTCGGACATTCGCGTCTCGTAGGACTCGTCGCGGTGCGTGCCGCCCGCGAGGGCGCGGTGCGCCAGCCCCGGGGAGGCGAGGTGATAGTCGATCCGCCAGCCGGCATCGGTGTCCCAGGAACGCCCGCGCCAGGACCACCATGAATAGGGACCGGAGGTCTCGGGGTGGAGGCGGCGTACGACATCGACGAGGCGACGCGTGCCCAGGATGCCGGTGAACCACTCCCGCTCCTCGGGCAGGAAACCTTCCGAGCGGCGGTTGGCCTTCCAGTTCTTGAGGTCCAGTTCGGTGTGGGCGATGTTGAAATCGCCCATCACGAGGAACTCCCGGCCGGCGGCCAGCGCCTGTCGCCGGGATCTGGTCAGGTGATGCTGGAAGGACGCCAGGAAGCGGAGCTTGCGGCGATACTTGACCTCCGAGGCCGCGTCCTCGAACGGCGTTCCGCCCTTCGGCAGATAGAGCGAGCCGATCGTCACGTCCGGGAGATCCACCTCGAGGTAGCGGCCCTCGCCGTCGAACTCACGGTTGCCGAAACCGTGCCGGACGGCCAGGGGCTCCGTGCGCGTCAGAAGGGCGACGCCGTTGCGTCCGGCGATGGCGCCGGGGTCGTAGGCGAGGTGATAGCCGTCGACCGCCTCGGCCGGGACTTCCGCCGGCGGGCAGCGCATCTCCTGCAGCGCCACGACATCGAGGTCGGAGCGGTCGAGCCAGCTTCGGAACCCCCGCCGGTGGGCCGCCCGGATCCCGTTGACGTTGAAGGTGGCGATACGCATATTTCTCCTTGCTTGCGGGCGTTTCCCAAACCCCGGGAGCATAGGCCAGCGGCTCCCGGCCGCACTCATTTTGGGTCTAGCCTTCGGGAATGCGCATCGGGATCCCCACAGAGGTCAAGAACAATGAAAACCGTGTTGGACTCACTCCGGCCGGGGTCGCGGAACTAACCGCGGCGGGACACGAGATCCTGGTCCAGTCGGGAGCAGGGTTGGGTTCGTCGATCAGCGATGAGGAGTACAGGCGCCAGGGCGCCACGCTCATCGACGATGCGGATGAGCTCTGGGCGACGGCCGAGATGGTGCTCAAGGTCAAGGAGCCGGTCGGGGAGGAATACCACCGACTGCGCGAGGATCTGGTCCTGTTCGCCTATCTCCACTTGGCCGCGGACCGGCCGCTGGGGGACAAACTCATGGAGTCCGGCACCACCGCGCTGGCCTATGAGACCGTCCAGCAGGCCTCCGGGATGCTCCCGTTGCTCTATCCGATGTCCGAAGTCGCCGGTTGCCTGGCGCCGCAGGTGGGGGCGTACCACCTCATGAGGCCCGAGGGTGGGCGAGGCGTGCTCATGGGCGGTGTCGGTGGCGTGGCCAATGCGCGGGTCGTGGTGATCGGCGGTGGCGTGGCTGGACAGCACGCGGCCAATACGGCGCTGGGAATGGGTGCCGATGTCACCGTCCTGGACACCGACATCGACAAGCTGCGTTCGATCTATTGGCGCCACAACAACCGCATCCACCAGCTCGCGTCCAACTCGTTCGCGATCGCCGAGCATGTGCGTCAGGCCGACCTGGTGATCGGTGCTGTGCTGATCCCGGGTGCGCGCACCCCGCGGCTCGTCAACAACGAGCTGGTCGCGCAGATGAAGCCCGGCTCGGTGCTCGTCGATATTGCCGTTGACCAGGGCGGCTGCTTCGAGGACAGCCGCCCGACCACTCATGACGAGCCGACGTTCCAGGTGCACGGCAGCACGTTCTATTGCGTGGCGAACATGCCGGCGGCGGTGCCCAACACGAGCACCCAGGCTCTCAACAACGCCACGCTGCCGTATGTGATGCAGCTGGCCAACCAGGGCTGGCGCGAGGCGCTGCGGAGCAACCCCGCACTGGCGCATGGCCTCAATGTCGCTGCCGGGCAGATCACCCATCCGGGTGTCGCGGATGCTTTTGGCGTGGACTGCACCCCCGTGGGGGACGTCCTGCGCTGAGGCACCAGTGGGAAAACGCAGAATGTGACGGCACAACCCCGGAATTGGCTGGCGACACGCCGCCGCAGGCAGGTTGTGCCGTCACATTCTGTGAATTCGGCAGGAAGACCCCGCTTCCGGGCCCCGGTCGTTCGGGCCGGAACGAGGGCTGGCCGATAGTTGGGTCAAAGGGTCCTGACCAGGAGGCTCACCTGTAGTTGGTGAATTGCACCGCGAAGTCATAGTCGGCCTCGCGAATCATCCGCTGGACCTCCTGCAGATCGTCGCGCTTCTTGCTGGAGACCCTGAGCTCATCGCCTTGGATCTGGCACTTGACGCCCTTGGGTCCCTCGTCGCGGATGAGCTTGGAGATCTTTTTCGCATTCTCCTGGCTGATGCCCTCGGTGGTCGATGCGGTCATCTTCCACAGCTTCCCGGAGACTCGGGGGTCGCTGGCGCTGACGGCTTTGAGGGACACTCCACGCCGGACGAGCTTCGACTGGAAAACGTCCCAGATGGCCTTGACCTTCTCCTCGGACGAGGACTCCATCTCGATCACTTCGCCCGACCAACGGATCGAGGAGTCGGTGTTCTTGAAGTCGAACCGCTGGGCGACCTCCTTGGCGGCTTGGCCGAGTGCGTTGTCGACCTCCTGACGATCGACTTTCGAGACGACATCGAACGAATTGTCGGCGGCCATGGTGGTTCCTCCCGTGTCGGACTGGTGGCACATTCTGCCCCATGCGGTCACGCTCCCCGCCAATTTCGTGATCCGCGTGCTCGCTGCTAGCATCGTGCCTCGCGTCACGGCAGGTTGCCCGAGCGGCCAATGGGAGCGGACTGTAAATCCGTCGGCTATCGCCTTCGCAGGTTCGAATCCTGCACCTGCCACGTCAGCCCCGGACTTCGGTCCGGGGCTTTTTGTCGCCCGATCAGGGTCGCGCATCGTCGGCGCTGACCGGGCTTCGTCGGCGTCCGGTCCGGGTTTCGGCCGGTTGCCGGGAGGGGCTTCGCGGAGCCCACGCGCGATTTGCGTTCTGCGCGAAGAGCTGTCTATAGTTTCTCGTCGGCACGCAAGTGCTTGGCCCCTATAGCTCAGTAGGCAGAGCGTCTCCATGGTAAGGAGAAGGTCAGCAGTTCGATTCTGCTTGGGGGCTCTGATCTTTCACTGGGTCATCCGGTGGAGGCCCAAGGCGAGGTAGCTCAGTTGGTGAGAGCGCACGACTCATAATCGTGAGGTCGCGGGTTCGAATCCCGCTCTCGCTACCCAGGTGCCACAAGCACAGACCCCCAGACATTCCGACGACGAGGATTACGACGATGGCCAAAGCTTCTGACGTCCGGCCCAAGATCACTTTGGCCTGCACCGAATGCAAGGAGCGCAACTACATCACCAAGAAGAACCGGCGCAATGACCCGGATCGTCTTGAGCTGAAGAAGTTCTGCCCCAAGTGCCATACCCACACGGCGCACCGCGAGACCCGCTGACGCGCTGGAGGAACACCGAGAGCCGATCGCCCAAGGGGCGGTCGGCTTTTGCGTTGTCGGACTCTCCTTCCGCGTTGTCTCCGCGGCCCGGTCGTCGGCCAAGCCCGCGCGCATGGTTATGGCAGCCGCGCCAGGGCTGCGATGACGAGTTCCCAGAACCGGCCCACATCGAGGTCCACCGCCACCTGGGTCGAGCACTGCGGGTCGGGGTCGCGGAAGTCGGCAACGGTCATGCCCAACGTTGCGGTCCCGGTGAGTTCAACAGCGATCGGCGCGCGTCGGGTGGTGATGAGGGTCGGATCGATGACATAAGCCACCGCACAGGGATCGTGCACCGGTGGCGCGTCGAGGAAACGATGGGCCCGATAGGCCGCGGCATAGGAACCCAGCATGTCCACGACGATCCGCGCAGCCGCCGTGTCCACCGCCGCAATCCGAGCCAGCACGTCAGGTGTCGCCAGTGCCTGCCACGTCAGGTCGAGACCCACCATGGTGACCGGCCACGGCTCCCCGAACACAATGGCGGCGGCCTCCGGGTCGGTCAGCACATTGAACTCGGCGACGGCAGTCCGGTTGCCCGCGTGATAGGCGCCGCCCATCAGGACGACTTCGCGCACACGCTCGATGATCCGCGGCTCCTTGCGGATCGCCATCGCGATGTTGCTGAGGGGCCCGACCGGCACCAAGGTCACCGAACCGGGCTCGCGGTCCAGCACCGTGTCGATGATCAGATCCACGGCGTGGCGCGGATCCAAGGGCACGGGATCGGCGGTCAGCGTCACGCCACCGAGCCCGGAGTCGCCATGAACCGTCGACCAGGCCGGAGTCCTCACGAGCGGCCGGGCGCACCCCGACGCCACCGGAGCCGACACACCCAGCAAACCGGCGAGCCGACGGGCGTTGTCGGTGACCTTTTCCAGCGTTTGATTCCCTGCCACGGTTGTCACCGCCGCGAGTTCGATCCGGGGGTCTCCGGCCGCCAGCATCAGTGCCACGGCATCATCCAGACCCGGATCACAGTCCAACAGAATCGTCCGCTTCACGTGGCTCACGATAAGTTGACATGCATGCCGATTTCGACCGAGCACGCAGGGCGTGCCTACCCGCCGCTGCATTACCGGGTGACCGCCGGCAAGATCGCGGAGTTCGCCGCCGCGCTGGGGGACGACAACCCGGCCTATCAGGGCGAGGATGCGATCGCGCCCCCCACCTTCCCCGTCGTGCTGGCCTCCTGGGACGCCGTCTTCGGCGACCCGGAGCTGGAGCTGGCCCTGAACCGGACCATCCACGTGGAGCAGAAGTTCGCCTATGTCCGACCGCTGCGCGCCGGTGATCATGTGACGGCGACGCTCCGCATCGAGAGCGTCCGGGTCCGCGGCCAGGTTGACATGGTCACGGTCGCGACCAGCATTGACACCGTCGATGGTGACCACGTGTGCACGATGACGTCCAGCCTGTTCCACAACCGCGAGGAGGGGTCGTGAGCGAGACCGTCGAACTCCGCGCGCACTTCACGCGCCAGCAACTCGTCCGCTATGCAGGGGCTTCCGGTGACTTCAACCAGATCCATTTCTCCGATCACTTCGCCACGAAGCTCGGGCTCGACGGGGTGCTCGCGCACGGCATGCTCACCATGGGCGTGGCCATGCGCGTGGTGACCGATTGGGCGGGTGACCCGGCCCGGGTGGAGGACTGCTCGTTCCGGTTCGCGAAGCCGGTGCCGGTGCCCGATGACGACGACGGCTCCGAAGTGGTCTTCGTCGGCACTGTCACCGATGACGGCGAGGGCCCGATCCGGATCGCGCTCGTCGCGACCTGCGGTGATGTGCAGGTGGGCAAGGGAAAGGCGACGGTCCGCCGTGGCTGAGACTCCGAAGAAGGCCGATCGCCTCACGCCGGGTTTCCACACCTTCGCCCCCTATGACGAGGACACCGCCCCCCTCCCCACGCAGGATCCGGGCACCCTTGCCCCCCACACGACGCTGCACGTCGGGGGGCCCGCACGGAAATTCCTCGTTGCGGAGACCGAGGACGCGTTGATCGAGACGGTCCTGACCGCGGACAACGCCGGGGAGCCACTGTTGCTGCTGGGGGGCGGGTCGAACGTCCTCATCGGCGATGACGGCTTCGACGGGACTGTGGTCCTCATCCGCACCACAGGGATCACCGCCGACGTCGACGCCTCCGGCGCCACCGTGACCGTTGCCGCCGGTGAGTCGTGGGACGAGTTCGTCGCACACACGCTGGCCCAGGGCTGGTCCGGGCTCGAAGCGCTGTCGGGCATCCCCGGCCTGGTCGGGGCGACACCGATCCAGAACGTGGGGGCGTACGGCTCCGAAGTCGCCGACACTATCACCCGTGTCCGCACGCTCGACCGGGCGACCGGCGAACTCACGACGTTCGCCCCCGCCGACTGTGGCTTCGGCTACCGCTGGTCACGGTTCAAGGCCGAGCCGGGTCGCTGGGTGATTCTCTCGGTCACCTTCCGGCTTCCGCTGGGGGAGATGTCGGCTCCCGTTCGGTACGCCGAGTTGGCGCGTACGCTCGGCATCGAGGTCGGGGAGAGAGCTGACGCCACCGCGGTGCGGGAAGCCGTGCTGGGGCTGCGCCGGGGCAAGGGGATGGTGATCGACGAGGCGGATCACGACACCTGGAGCGCCGGGTCGTTCTTCACCAACCCGATCGTGTCGGGTGAGGTGGCGGCGGGGTTGCCGGAGAACGCGCCCCGGTTCGCCACCGATGACGGCCGGGTCAAGACATCCGCCGCATGGCTCATCGACCGTGCCGGGTTCGCGAAGGGGTTCGGCACCGAGGTGGGGGAGGGGCGCGCGACGCTGTCCACCAAGCACACGCTCGCGCTGACCAACCGTGGCACGGCATCGGCCGCCGACCTGCTCGAGCTGGCGCGGATCGTGCGGGCCGGAGTGGCAGAAAAGTTTGGGATCACTCTGGTGCCCGAACCGGTTCTGGTGGGCTGTGCCCTCTGACACTGTGACACCCGCGACCCTGTGACACCGGGCCAGGAGGAGAATGCATGACGACACCCCCGATCAACTATGACGTGTGGGCGCCGAGGGCGACCTCGGTCGAGCTGCTCGCCGACGGCGTCACCTATCCCATGAAGGCCGCCGACGGCGGTTGGTGGGTGCCCGCCGAGGAGCTTCCGGAGGAATTGCTCCGCACGGGCATCGACTATGGCTACCTGCTCGATGGCGAAACCGATCCGCTGCCCGATCCCCGTTCGCGCTGGCAGCCGGAGGGGGTCCATGGGCTCTCCCGCACGTTCGATCGGGCCGAACACACGTGGCACGACAGCGACTGGAAGGGGCGTCAGCTCGCGGGCGGGGTCATCTATGAGCTCCATGTCGGCACCTTCACGGCAGGTCCGGGCGGGCGCGGCGGAACCCTCGACTCGGCGATCGACCGACTCGATCATCTGGTTGATCTGGGCGTGGACTTCGTCGAGCTGATGCCGGTGAACGCGTTCAACGGTGAGCACGGCTGGGGCTATGACGGGGTGGGTTGGTATGCGGTGCACCACGCCTATGGCGGCCCCGGGGCGTACCTCCGCTTTGTCGACGCCTGCCACGCGCGTGGACTGGGCGTGATCCAGGATGTCGTCTACAACCACCTCGGACCGTCGGGGAACTACCTGCCCCGATTCGGGCCCTATCTCAACGAGGGCGTCGAAAGCCCATGGGGCACGACCATCAACCTGGATTCCGAGGATTCGGACGAGGTGCGGCGTTACATCATCGACAACGCCCTCATGTGGCTGCGGGGCTTCCACGTGGACGGGCTGCGGCTCGACGCCGTGCACGCGCTGGTGGATCGCCGGGCCGTGCACATCCTCGAGGAGCTCTCGACCGAGGTCGATGCGCTCAGCGCATTCCTGGGGCGCCCGCTCACGCTCATCGCGGAGTCCGACCAGAACAACCCCCGCCTCATCACGCCGCGGGAGGCCGGCGGCTATGGGCTGGCGGCGCAGTGGAGCGATGACTTCCACCACGCGCTCCTGGCCAATCTGACCGGTGACTCCAGCGGCTACTACGCCGACTTCGCGTCCCTCGACGCGCTGTCCAAGGTGTTCGAGACCGGCTTCTTCCACGACGGGACGGTCTCGTCGTTCCGCGGCCGCCGGCACGGGCGGCAACTGGACACGAACCGCACGCCGACCTGGCGCCTCGTCGTCTGTTCCGACAACCATGACCAGATCGGCAACCGCGCCGACGGCCGCCGCCTGTCCAAATCGCACACGACCGACGAGCTCATCATTGCGGCGGCGCTGATCCTGCTGGGCCCGTGTACGCCGATGATCTTCATGGGTGAGGAATGGGGCGCCTCGACGCCGTTCATGTTCTTCACCTCCCATCCGGAGCCGGATCTCGCGGAGGCCGTCACCAAGGGCCGTCTCGCCGAGTTCGAAAAGATGGAGTGGGGCGATGTCGAGGTGCCCGATCCGCAGGCCGAGGAGACTTTCCTCGACTCCATGCTCAACTGGTCCGAGGTGACGCAGGGGGAGCATGCCCGTCTCCTGGCAGCCAACAAGGCCCTCCTGCAGTTGCGGCGGACCTGGCCGGATCTCACGGACCCGCGGTTCGAGTGGACCTCCGCCGAGCATGATGCCGACAAGGCGTGGTTCATGGTCATGCGCGGAGAATCGCTGTCGATCGTGGTGAACTTCGGCACGGAGGAGGCAACCGTGCCATTGGAGGGGCCGTGCGACGTCCTGTTCTCGAACGGAAATCTGACGTTCGAGATCGCCGCCCGGGTCCTGGGTGACGAGTCGGACCGGGCGTCCAACGCCGCGGCAGGAGGGGAGGGCCGCGGGCACATCCTGCGGCTGGGGCCGAAGTCCGTGGGCCTGCTCCAGCTGGTGACGGAACCGAAACCCGGTGGGTGAGAGGGCCGAAACTTTCTGTCGGTCGGTTCGCCTAGGGTGGAAGTCCCTCACCCGAGGCATGAGGACACGAGGCAAAGGAGCCACCCATGAGTGACCACGTTTATCGCACGATCGAGCTGGTCGGCACGAGTTCGGAGGGCATCGACGCGGCCATCCAGAATGCCGTCAGCCGCGCGAGCGAGAGCATCCCGCAGATCGGCTGGTTCGAGGTGACCCAGATCCGGGGGCACGTGAACGAGGGACAGGTGGCGCACTATCAGGTGTCGCTCAAGGTCGGGCACCGCCTGGAGGGCGCTCCCCAACCTCAGTGAGGTGACGGACTGGGATGTGACGAGCATCTCAGTCCGAGAAACCTCGTTCGCATTGCGCTTCTCCCTCCGGCAACTTTAGGGTTGCCTAACTAAGTGTTGCCTTGCCTAACTTGAGGGAGTTCGTCAATGAAGAGAACCGTCCGGACGCTGGCCGCTGCGCTGGCTACATGCATGATGCTTGCCGGTTGTGCAGGAGGCGGCGACACCGCTCCGGAGCCCGCGCCCGGAGCGACCGGCGGTGATGCCGAGGGCGCGCTCGTCATCTATTCGGGACGCAACGAGAGGCTCGTCGCGCCGGTGCTTGAGCAGCTGGAGGCCGCGGTCGGCCGCGACGTCGAGGTGCAGTACGCAGGCACCGCCGAACTCGCCGCCAAGCTCATGGAGGAGGGCGACCGCTCCCCGGCGGACGTGTTCTTCTCCCAGGATGCCGGCGCGCTCGGTGCGCTGAAGAAGGCCGACATGCTGGCCACCCTCGAGGACTCCACGCTGGAGGGTGTCGAGGAGGCGTACATCGACCCGGACAAGAAGTGGGTCGCCACTTCGGGCCGGGCGCGCGTCGTCGTCTACAACACCGAGACCGGTGCGGCCGGCGCCGATCTCACGTCGGTCGATGATCTGCTGAATCCGGAGTTCCGGGGCCAGATCGGGTACGCCCCCACCAACGCCTCCTTCCAGTCGTTCGTGACCGCCCTGCGCGTAGCCAAGGGTGAGGACGGCGCGAAGCAGTGGCTGGAGGACTTCAAGGCGCTCGAGCCGCGGAGCTATGCCAACAACAACGCTGCCCTCGAAGCGGTGGAGCGCGGGGAGGTCGGGCTCGGCCTGATCAACCACTACTACTGGTATCGCTTCGCCCAGGACAAGGACGCCGCCGACGTGAAGTCCGCGCTCACCTATTTCCCGGCGAGTGATCCGGCCGGCCTCATCAACGTGGCGGGGGCAGGCGTGCTCTCGACATCGCAGCGTCCCGAGGCCGCCCAGAAGGCGGTCGAGTTCCTGGTGTCGCCGGAGGCGCAGGAATACTTCGCCAAGGACACCGCGGAATACCCGGTCAGGGCGGACGTCGAGCCCGCCTATGATCTGGCTCCGCTCGACGTTTCCGCCGACGGCAACATCGATCTGAACGACCTCGACTCGCTGGATCAGACCCAGGCGATGCTCCAGGCCGTCGGCATGATCTGAAGGACCTGACCATCCCCCGATTGCGATCCACTGCGACCACCACCACGCCGCGCGTACTCATCGCGCTGTCGGTGGTGGTCGCAGTGTTTTCGCTCCTGCCGCTGGCCTATCTCCTCATCCACGTCGCCACCGGCAACCGGCAGACGGTCATCAACACTCTCACGAGCCCGCGTACGCTCGCACTGCTCTGGAACAGCGCGTTCCTCGTCGTGGCGGTCACGGGGTTCGCGATGATCATCGGCGTCGGACTCGCCTGGCTGACCGAGCGAACCGACCTCCCCGGCCGCTCCGTGTGGCGGATTGCCGGGGCGCTCCCGCTGGCGATGCCGAGCTACGTGGCGGCGTACGCCTGGATCTCCACCACCCCGCTCGAAGGTGCCTGGGGGTCGGTGCTGGTGCTGACCGGGAGCACTTTTCCCTATGTCTATCTCTCCTCCGCCGCCGCGCTCCGCGGTGCCGGTGGGACGCTGGAGGAGGTCTCCAGCAGTCTCGGCCGGGGTCGCTGGACGACGTTTGCGCGCGTGACGTGGCCGACCGTACGCCCGGGGGCCGCCGCCGGGGCTCTGCTGGTGGCGACCTATGCACTGTCCGACTTCGGGTCGGTCGCCCTCATGCGGTTCGACGTCTTCACCCGCGCGGTGTTCATGTCCTATCGGGCGTCGTTCGATCGTCTGCCGGCGGCGGCGCTGGCCTGCGTACTCGTCGCGATGACCCTCCTCATCACGCTTGCCGAGATGCGTACGCGATCCCGCGCGGCCTCGCTCGGCACCGCTCAGGGACCCAAACGGCCACCGGCGCCGCTTCCGCTGGGACGCTGGCGCTGGCCGGCCCTGGGTGCCGTCACGCTGGTGCTGCTCGTGAGCCTGGGCTATCCGGTCCTGGTGGTGATCGGCTGGCTCGTGCGGGACCTGGCGACGGGTCTGCCCGCCGAATTGCCCATGGTCGTGTGGCAGACCGTGTTCGTCTGCGCGATCGCCGCGGCGCTGGCGACGCTGGCGGCACTGCCGCTCGGCATCTATGCCGCCCGGTCCAGGAGCGGGCTCTCCCGGATGGTGCAGCACGTCGTGTATTTCGCGCACGGACTGCCCGGCCTCGTCGTCGCGCTGGCGATGGTCTTCTTCGGCATTCGCTACGCCCGGGCGATCTATCAGGAGATCCCCCTGCTGGTGATCACCTATGTCCTGTTGTTGCTGCCCGCCGCCATGGGCGCGATCCGTGGCGCGGTCATCGTGTCCTCGCCCCGCATCGAGGACGCCGCGCGCTCCCTCGGCGCCGGGACGGGTCTGGTCCTGCGCCGCGTCACCCTGCCCCTCGCGCTGCCGGGCATCTCGGCGGGCTTCGTGCTGGTGATGCTCAGCGCGATGAAGGAGCTTCCCGCGACGCTGTTGTTGCGGCCGGCTGGGTTCGAAACGTTGGCGACGCGGCTGTGGCTGAATACGGAGGAATTGGCGTACGCCGACGCCGCTCCTTATGCCCTTGGTCTCGTTCTCGTCGCTATTGTCCCGGCCATCATGCTCGTGCGGGTTTCCTTGCCACGCACGGATTCCACGCGACGCGCCGGAGTGTGGCGAGCGTCACGTCCGAGAAATTCGACGCAGCGCTCGGGAGGGGGGTAAGGTGAGCCTTACCTTGCTGCGAGGAGGCATCTCATGGGTCTTGGACTGCTGGAAGCCCGCGTCAACGACGCTGTGAGCACGATCAGCACGACGCCGGCTCTGACCCTGGATGGACTGGTCAAGTCCTTCGGGAACACCAAAGCAGTCCGATCGGTCAGCATCGACCTCGCCCCCGGCGAACTTCTCGCGATTCTCGGCCCTTCCGGGTGTGGCAAGTCAACCCTGCTGCGCCTGATCGCGGGTCTTGAGCGCCCGGATGCCGGGCGGGTCCTGCTGGGCGAGCGTGACGTGACCGGTCGTCCGGCCCATCGGCGCAGGATCGCCCTGGTGCCGCAGGAAGGCGCCCTTTTCCCTCATCTGACGGTCGCGCAGAACGTCGCCTTCGGGCTCCCCGGCGCTGCTCGCCTGTTCGGGCTGCACCGCGCCGGCGAGCGTCGCGAGGTGCGACGCCTGCTGGATCTGCTGCATATCGCCGACCTCGCTGACCGGATGCCCGCGGAGATCTCCGGCGGCCAGGCCCAGCGCGTCGCGCTCGCCCGCGCCCTGGCATGCGACCCCGAACTCGTCCTGCTCGACGAGCCGTTCTCCGCCCTCGACGCTTCGCTGCGGCACAGTGTCCGGACGGACATCCGGGCGACCCTCCGAGAGCTCGGGGTCGCGGCCATCGTCGTCACCCATGACCAGGAGGAGGCGCTCTCGCTCGCCGACCGCGTGGCGGTCATGCAGGCGGGTCGGATTGTGCAGGTGGGTACGCCGGACGAGGTCTATCGGTCACCCGTTGACAGTGGCATCGCCGAGTTCGTCGGGCACGCTGTCGTGTTGCCGGGACTGTGCGTCGCCGGCTGCGTGAGCAGCTGCCTCGGTGACATCGCGGTCGACGCGCTGGACGGCGCCGGCTCCGTGATGGTCCGGCCGGAGCAGATCCTGGTCCTGCCGCCGACCCCGGGTCTGCCGAGCGGCCAGGTCGAGCAGGTGACGTTCTTCGGTCACGACGCCGACGTCCACGTGCGCCTCGACTCCGGGGAACTCGTGGTGGCACGCATCCAGGGCGACCTGCCGCGTGGCCGGGTCTCCCTGCAGGTCCGTGGCTCGGGCTGCTTCTATCCCGCTGCCTGACGGCCCGCACCTCTCGGACGGGAACCCCGCGAGGGTTGAACGCCCCGACGGCTGATGTGCGTCGGTACGTCAGCGTCGTCCCGCTGGGACGCCCTCCCGTCGATGCGAGGATGGGCCAATGGCTGATTTCCTGCGGTGGGCGTGGGCCGAGTTGTGGCCACGGATCGGCATCGACGCTCTTGACGCGGTGGCGGTCGCCCTCAGCACGATCGTGATCTATGGCTTCTATGTCCTGTTGATCCGAGTGCTCGGACAGCGGCTGCTCGCACGGATGTCCGGTTTCGATGCCGCAGCGGTAGTCGCAGTCGGAGCGATCACGGGTCGCGTCACGCTCGGCCACACCCCGACCCTGGCCGCGGGGGCCATCGCCCTGCTGACGCTGTTCGCCATGGAAGCCGTGGTGGGGGAGATGCGGCGCTTCGCGCGCGCCGAACACCTCTTCGACAACCGCGCGATCCTGCTGATGATCGAGGGCCGGATCCAGGAGGATTTGGTACGCCGCGCCCACGTCGTCGAGGACGAACTCCGCAGCGCACTCCGTCGGGCCGGGCTGCACCAGTTGGAACAGGCGGCCCTCGTCGTCCTCGAACGGACCGGTGAGCTGAGCATCACCCGCAGCGGGAGCCCGATCGATCCCTATCTGGTCGAGGGGGTCGTCGGGCGGGAACGGATTCCGGAACGTCTCCTGGAGGATCTGGACTGACCGCCGAGCCGGCGTACCCCGGCGATGAACCGGGCGAAAAACGCGGGGATTTCACGCTCTTCCCGCACTGGTGTACGCTTGCCAGGTTGCCTTAGGTCTGTGCCCGCTTTTCGGACGCCTTCGGGTGCCGCGGAGGCGGGGACCTTTCCTGGGTGACTGATCCACAAAGTCCGTTCGACCAGGCCTTGGTCGGCCCTTGCCTCCGAGCAAAAACCGCGGGGTCGAGTGCTGCCCGGGGAACCGGTTCGACATACAGGAGAAATACATGATCCAGCAGGAGTCGCGACTCAAGGTCGCCGACAACACGGGTGCCAAGGAGATCCTCTGCATCCGTGTCCTCGGTGGCTCGGGTCGTCGCTACGCCGGCATCGGTGACACGATCGTTGCCACCGTGAAGGACGCCATCCCCGGCGGCAACGTCAAGAAGGGCGACATCGTCAAGGCCGTCGTCGTTCGCACCGCCAAGGAACGCCGTCGCGCCGACGGTTCCTATATCAAGTTCGATGAGAACGCCGCCGTCATCCTGAAGACCGACGGGGAGCCCCGCGGCACCCGCATCTTCGGCCCGGTCGGTCGTGAACTGCGTGAGAAGAAGTTCATGCGCATCGTGTCTCTGGCCCCGGAGGTGATCTGACCATGGCAGCACAGCCCAAGAGCTCTGCAAGGAACCGCAGCAGCCTCCATGTGAAGAAGGGTGACCGCGTCAAGGTCATCTCCGGCAAGGACAAGGGCGCCGTCGGCGAGATCATCGCCGTTGACCGCGAACGTGAACGCGTCACCGTGCAGGGCGTCAACGTTGTCAAGCGCCATCGCCGTGAGCAGCCGACCCCGACCGGCACGACCCAGGGCGGCATCATCGCGTCCGAGGCGCCGATCCACGTGTCCAACGTGCAGCTGCTCGTGGAGGTCGACGGCGAGGAGGTCGTCACCCGCGTCGGCTTCAAGCGCGAGGAAGTCACGAAGCGTCGTCCGGACGGCTCGGAATACAAGGCATTCCGCTCCGTTCGCATCGCCCGCAAGACGGGGGAGGAGATCTGATGACCGAGACCATCGAGACCCAGAAATCGGCCGAGCAGGCCGCGCCCAAGGAAATGCCCCGCCTCAAGAAGCGCTATCGCGAGGAGATCAAGCCGGCGCTGCTCGAGGAGTTCAAGTACGCGAACATCATGCAGATCCCCGGCCTGGTCAAGGTCGTGGTGAACATGGGCGTCGGCGATGCCGCGCGTGACTCCAAGGTGATCGACGGGGCCATCAAGGACCTGACCGCCATCACCGGCCAGAAGCCGAGTGTCACCAAGGCCCGCCGCTCGATCGCGCAGTTCCGTCTGCGTGAAGGCCAGGCGATCGGCTGCCACGTCACCCTCCGCGGTGACCGCATGTGGGAGTTCGCCGACCGGCTGTTGACGCTCGCGCTGCCCCGCATCCGTGACTTCCGTGGTCTGAACGCCCACCAGTTCGATGGCCAGGGGAACTACACCTTCGGTCTGACGGAACAGGTCATGTTCCATGAGATCGACCAGGACAAGATCGACCGCGTGCGCGGCATGGACATCACGTTCGTGACCACTGCCACCAACGACGACGAGGGCCGGGCGCTGCTCAAGCACCTCGGGTTCCCGTTCAATGACAACCCGAAGCCGGCCAAGGCGCGCGCCAAGGGCCCGGCCTTCGCTCGGAAGAAGAAGTGAGTTAATCGATGGCAAAGACAGCTCTGAAGGTCAAGCAGTCGCGCAAGCCGAAGTTCGCCGTGCGGGGATATACCCGCTGCCAGCGCTGCGGTCGGCCCAAGGCCGTTTTCCGCAAGTTCCGCCTGTGCCGTGTGTGCTTGCGCGACCTCGCCCACCGTGGCGAACTGCCCGGCGTCACCAAGTCGTCTTGGTGAGTCTCCCTTCCATAATCTTCCGATCAACCGCAGCAGGTCCGTGAGGAAACCACTGCGAGAAAGAGGCTCCCAAAGCCATGACGATGACTGATCCCATCGCAGACATGCTGACGCGTCTGCGCAACGCCAATCAGGCGTTCCATGACTCCACCTCCATGCCCCACTCGAAGATCAAAGTCGGCATCGCCGAGATCTTGAAGACCAACGGCTACATCTCCGATTTCGAGGTTGCCGATCCGTCCGAGGGCCAGGTGGGCAAGACCCTGAAGATCACCCTGAAGTACGGCCAGAACCGTGAGCGCTCCATCGCGGGCGTGCGGCGGATCTCCAAGCCGGGCCTCCGGGTGTACGCCAAGTCGAACGCCCTGCCCAAGGTCCTCGGTGGCCTCGGCATCGCGATCATTTCGACCTCGCAGGGCCTCCTGACTGACCGTGATGCCAATTCCAAGAGCGTGGGTGGGGAAGTCCTCGCCTACGTCTGGTGACGACGAAGAGACGAGAGGAGACACACCATGTCCCGCATTGGCAAGATGCCGATCGCGATCCCGTCCGGCGTCGACGTCGCTGTTGATGGCCAGGAGGTCCAGGTCAAGGGCCCGAAGGGCACGCTGACCCACCGCGTTCCCACGCCGATCACGATCGAGCGCAACGACGATGGCCAGATCGAGATCAAGCGCCCGAACGACGAGCGCGAGAACCGTTCCCTCCACGGCCTGACCCGCACCCTGGTGTCCAACATGGTCCAGGGCGTGACCCAGGGTTATGAGAAGAAGCTCGAGATCGTTGGCGTCGGCTACCGCGTCATCTCCAAGGGTCCGCAGCAGCTGGAGTTCAACCTCGGCTTCTCGCACCCCGTGGTGGTCAATGCCCCCGAGGGCATCAGCTTCACCGTGGAGGGCCCGACGAAGCTCACCGTGGTGGGCATTGACAAGCAGGCCGTCGGTGAAGTCGCGGCCAATATCCGCAAGCTGCGCAAGCCCGAGCCCTACAAGGGCAAGGGCGTGCGCTATGCCGGCGAGCAGATCCGCCGCAAGGCCGGAAAGGCTGGTAAGTGACCATGGGCATTTCCCTGTCGAACAACAAGCACATGGCCGCCAAGGCTGCTTCGCGTGCGCGCCGTCAGGTCCGTGGCCGCAAGCGCATCTTCGGTGCGCCCGAGCGTCCCCGCCTGGTGGTGTCCCGTTCGGCGAAGCACGTCTTCGCCCAGGTGATCGACGACACCCAGGGCCGCACCCTGGTGTCCGCTTCCACCATGGAAGCCGATCTGCGGGGGACCGAGGCGGACAAGTCCGAGAAGGCCAAGAAGGTCGGCGCACTGATCGCCGAGCGGGCCAAGGCTGCAGGCATCACCCAGGTGGTCTTCGACCGCGCGGGCAACAAATACCACGGTCGCCTCGCGGCACTGGCCGATGGTGCCCGTGAAGCCGGCCTGAGCCTGTAAGCAACGACGGAAGAATAGGAGAAAGCGATGAGCCAAACCGCTACTCAGCAGACTGGCAATCAGCGCGGCGGCCAGGGTGGCCGTGGCGAGCGTCGCGGCCGTGACGACCGTCGTGGTGGCCAGCGCGAAGAGAAGAGCATGTACCTGGAGCGCGTGGTTGCCATCAACCGCGTTGCCAAGGTTGTGAAGGGTGGTCGGCGTTTCAGCTTCACCGCCCTCGTGGTGGTGGGTGACGGCGACGGCATGGTCGGCGTCGGTTACGGCAAGGCCAAGGAAGTTCCTGCGGCGATCGCCAAGGGCGTCGAGGAGGCGAAGAAGCACTTCTTCCGTGTCCCGCGCGTCCAGGGCACCATCCCGCACCCGGTGCAGGGCGAGAAGGCGGCCGGTGTGGTGCTGCTGCGTCCGGCTTCTCCGGGTACCGGAGTGATCGCCGGCGGTTCCGCCCGCGCCGTGCTCGAGTGCGCGGGCATCCACGACGTCCTTGCCAAGTCCCTGGGTTCGCCCAACGCGATCAACGTGGTGCACGCCACTGTTGCAGCGCTCAAGGGACTCGAGGAGCCTGCCGAGGTGGCCCGCCGCCGCGGCCTGCCGATCGAGGATGTCGTCCCCGCCGCGCTGCTGCGCGCGCAGCAGGCCAAGCCCGGAGAGGAGGTCTGAACATGGCACGCATCAAGGTGACCCAGACCCGATCCGTGATCGGCTGCAAGCAGAACCAGCGCGACACCCTGCGCTCCCTCGGGCTGAAGCGGATCGGTGACGTCGTCGTCAAGGACGACAAGCCGGAATTCCGCGGCATGCTCAAGACCGTGACCCACCTGATCAGTGTCGAGGAGGTCGACTGACATGGCGTTGAAGGTGCATGACCTTCGCCCTGCTCCGGGCGCCAAGAGTGCCAAGCACCGCGTGGGCCGCGGTGAAGGCGGCAAGGGCGGCAAGACCGCCGGCCGTGGCACCAAGGGCACCGGCGCGCGCAAGAACGTCCCCGAGGCATTCGAGGGCGGCCAGATGCCGATGCACATGCGTGTGCCGAAGCTTCGTGGTTTCAGGAACCCGTTCCGTGTGGAATACCAGGTCGTGAACCTGGCCCGTCTCGCGGAACTGTTCCCCGAGGGCGGGACCATCGGGGTCGACGACCTCGTGGCCAAGGGCGCGGTGCGCGCCGGGCATCCCGTCAAGATCCTCGGCTCCGGTGAGATCTCCGTCGCGGTCCAGGTGACCGTCGACAAGTTCTCGGCCAGCGCCAAGGAAAAGATCGAGAAGGCGGGCGGCTCGGTCACCGAGCTCTGATCCTTCCGGGTACGCCGGCCTCCCGCCGGAACAGGGCGGCGTACATCCCATCGGAACGGGGCGATCCCTTCGGGGGTCGCCCCGTTCTGCGTTTCGGCGCCCCGGGTGGTGTCTGCGCTCACTGCATGATGTGCCGACTTCCCGACGCGGCGTGACTTTCCCAACATCGACTTCCCGACATCAGGCCGACTTCCCAACATCAGGCCGACTTCCCAACATCAGGCCCACTTCCCAACATCAGGCCCACTTCCCAACGCGCCGGCAGGTTGGGGGCGGTTTCAGGGGGTGAGTGCACCACCGGTGAGTAGTTCGGCCATTTTCTCGGTGGGGGTGTGCCATTGCAAGACGCGGCGGGGGCGGCCGTTGAGGAGGTCTTGCATTTCGGCGATTTGGGTGTCGGTGATGTCGCG
>DUOB01000079.1 GCA_012839035.1 Propionibacterium sp. | reverse complement strand
GCGGATCTCGCCGCCCGCGCCGGTGGCCGCGCCGGGGTAGGGGGAGATCGCGGTGGGGTGGTTGTGGGTCTCGACCTTCATGAGGACGTGGACCTCGCCGGGGCGCTGGGCGTACTTCGCCGGACCGCTGTAGCCCGCATCCGGCTCGGGCACGAAGCGCGTGACCGGACCGCCGGCCATGACGGAGGCATTGTCCTTGTACGCCACGATGGTCCCGTTCGCCGGCCCGCCCGCGACCTGCTCGGTATAGCGGATCATCCCGAACAACGACTCGGTCTGGGGTTCGCCGTCGATGATGAAGTCGGCGTTGAAGATCTTGTGGCGGCAGTGCTCGGAGTTCGCCTGGGCGAACATCATCAGCTCGACGTCGGTGGGGTTGCGGCCGAGGCCGGTGAACGCGGCGACCAGGTAGTCGATCTCGTCCTCGGACAGGGCGAGGCCGAACTCGGTGTTGGCCCGGGTGAGGGCCTCGTGGCCGTGGGCGAGCACGTCGATGTGGGCCATGCGTTCGGCGTCGCGATCGGCGAAGAGGGCGTAAGCCGCCGCGCGATCGGGCAGGACCGACTCGGTCATGCGGTCGTGAAGCAGGGCGGCGCAGGCGGCGTATTCGGACTCGGTCAGCGAGGCGACCTCGACGGCGTACTCGGTGACCCGTTCCACCCGGTGCACGTCGATCCCGCAGTTGTGGACGATGTCGGTGGCCTTGCTCGCCCACGGCGAGATCGTGCCCAGGCGCGGGGCGACGATGAAGCGAACGGCAGCATCCGCAGAGCCGGCGTACTCGGGACCGTAGGTGAGGATCTCGGTCAGCTCGCGGACGGTTTCGGAGGAGGGCGAATGCTCTGTCGCGACGAGATGGATGAACCGCGCGGTGACGCCGGTGACCTTCGCAGAAACTGCCTGCAGCTTGGTCAGCAGCGCGCGAGCACGGAAGTCCGAGAGCGCTGATCCGCCGGCGAGGGGAAGGATCTCGAAGTGATGCGACGGGGTTGACGACGCGGACATGCGGAGGCCTCCAGCGGTTGTGCGGCGGATCGGCCCGAGCCTAGCGCCCTGCTCCGACAGAACGCCGGGGGACAAGATCTGGATCGTGGACGATTCCCAACGGGAACGCCCTTCTCACGTCTGCCTTCCTACTGGGTGAGGGGAATCACGCCCGTCTCCGTGGCAACAGGTTGCAAGCAGCCCTGTCAGCGCAGGTTTCCTGGATATTGTTCGAATAACCGATGGAGGTGCGATGTCCGATCTGCAAGCGCCCCTGCAGGGGATTGGCGAGACAGCAATCAGCCGCCGAAACTTCGTGGCGTGGTCGTCCGCGGTGGCAGGCTCGGCGACCTTGATGAGCATCGCCGGCGGCCGGATTCCCTTGGGTCAGGCTGCGCCGGGCGACGGGCTGGTGGACGCGGATCGAACCGTCTGGTCCGCCTGTGTCATCAATTGTGGCTCTCGGTGCCCCCTGCGTCTGCAGGTCAAGGACGGCAGGGTCGTGCGCGTGCTGCCGGACAACACCGGCGACGACGGTCTGCTGACCCGCCAGATCCGGGCCTGTGTCCGCGGCCGTTCGATGCGCCAGCGCATCTACAACGCCGACCGGATCCAGAAGCCGATGATGCGCAAGCCCGGCACCCCGCGTGGTGGTGGCCAGTGGGTCGACCTGTCCTGGGACGAGGCGCTGGACCTGTTTGCGGAGAAACTGAAATACACGATCGACACCTATGGCAATGCCTCGATCTTCAAGACCTATGGCTCCGGTGTCTGGAATGCCCACTTCGGCTATTCCGGGGGCTGGCCCCGCCTGCTGAATCTTCTCGGTGGTTATCTGGGCTATTACGGCAACTATTCGTACGCCCAGATCGCGACCTGCACCAGGTTCAGCTATGGCGTGCCCGACGAGATGATGTCCAATTCCTTTGAGGACACGGCCCAGAATTCGCGGCTGCTCGTCCTGTGGGGGAACAATCCCCAGGAAACCCGGATGTCGGGTGGGGGACTGACGTTCACCTCGCTGTGGGCGAAGAAGAACTCCAATGTCCGCATCATCGTGGTCGATCCCCGGCACACGGATTCGGTCTCGCTGCTGGCCGATCAATGGATAGCGATCAGGCCCGGGACCGACGCCGCCCTCGTTGCGGCGATGGTGCACGTGATGATCACCAACAATCTCCACGACCAGGAATTCCTCGATCGCTATGTGTCGGGCTTCGATGAGCAGCACATGCCGCCCGGGGTTCCACCGGGCCACTCCTATCGCGCCTATGTGATGGGGGAGGGGCCCGACGGTGTCGCAAAGACGCCGGAGTGGGCGTCGCGCATCACCGG
This sequence comes from Propionibacterium sp., assembly GCA_012839035.1. Taxonomy (GTDB): domain Bacteria; phylum Actinomycetota; class Actinomycetes; order Propionibacteriales; family Propionibacteriaceae; genus Enemella. Next base: position 4,642 of record DUOB01000079.1, on the reverse strand, counting down.
CGTTCCCGCGGAGGTGATCAGCAAGTTCGCGATCGAGGTGGCGACGACCAAACCGGCGAACATCACCCAGGGCTGGGGCCCCCAGCGCCACGCCAACGGCGAGAACCAGGCCCGGGCGATCTATGCGCTCGCGGCCGTGACCGGCAACATCGGCATCCCCGGCGGCGGCACGGGCGGTCGCGAGGGCTATTTCTGGCCGCAATCCATGTGGTTCCCCGATGGCGACAACCCGGTCGAGGCATCGATCTCCTGCTATGGCTGGACCGACGCGATCGTTCGCGGACCCGAGATGACCGCCACGGCCGACGGAGTCCGCGGGGTTGACAAACTCGATGTGGGCATCAAGTTCCTGCTCAGCTATGGCGGCAACATGCTGTCCAGCCAGCACGGCGACATCAACAGAACGCGGGAGATCCTCACCGACGAAAGCCTGTGCGAGTTCATCGTCTGCATCGACAACCAGATGACCGGGTCGGCGGAAATGTCCGATCTGGTGCTTCCGGACACCACCACCGCGGAACGCTGGGATTTGATCCCCAGCGAATACACCGGCGACATGGCGTACCTCATCATGGGGGAGAAGGCCATCGAACCGCTCCATGACTCCAAGCCGGCGTACGAAATGTGCCGTGAGATCGCCAAGCGTTTCGGGATCGAACAGGAGTTCAGCGAAGGCCGCGACATGGAGGCGTGGGTGCGGTGGATGCAGGCCGAGAATCAGAAGGAATACCCGCATTTCCCCAGCTTCGATGAGCTCAAGGAGATGGGCGTCTATCGCTATTACGACCCTGACGGGCTGGCTGTCCCCCTGAAGGATTTCCGCGCCGATCCCGAGGCCAACAAGCTCGAGACCCCCTCCGGCAAAGTCGAAATCTTCTCCTCGGAATTGTGGGAGATGGCGAAGACATGGACCTTCAATGATCCGCTCCCGGGTGATGAAATCACGCCGCTGCCGGAATACACGGCGACGTGGGAAGGGGCCGAGGAGGCCAGGGAGAACGACCAATATCCCCTGCAGATGATCTCCCACCACTTCAAGGGTCGGGTGCATTCGTCCTATGGCAACATTCCGTGGCTGCACGAGGCGCACCCGCAGAAGGCCTGGATCAACCCCCTCGATGCCGCGGAGCGGGGGGTCGAGAACGAGGAACTGATGGAGGTCTTCAACGACCGCGGCCGGATCCGGGTCCGCGCGTTCGTCACCCCGCGGATCATGCCGGGCGTGATCTCCGTGCCCCAGGGTGCCTGGTATCGCAACGAGAACGGTGTCGACGTCGGTGGCGCGGCCAACACGCTGACCAGTCTCCATCCGACCCCGTATGCCAAGGGCAACGGCCAACACACGGCCCTGGTGCAGGTCGAGAAGGCGAAGGGCTGAGGAGACGATCATGCTGGGCTTCTATTTCGACCAGACTCTGTGCAACGGCTGCAAGGCCTGTCAGATCGCCTGCAAGGACAAGCACGACACGCCCGATGGCGTCGTGTGGCGGCGGGTGGTGGAGTACGCCGGCGGCACCTGGCAGGTGAGCGGCGACACGGTCACTCCCAACGTATTCGCCTATTACACCTCGGTGTCCTGCAATCACTGCGAGAACCCGATCTGCGTCTCGGTCTGTCCGACGACCGCCATGACCGTCCGCGACGACGGCACCGTCTTTGTCGATGAGAGCAAGTGTGTGGGCTGCCGCTATTGCGAGTGGGCCTGCCCCTATTCCGCGCCGCAGTTCAATGCCGCGACCGGTCACATGAGCAAGTGCGACCTGTGCGCCGACTATCGCCAGCAGGGCCAGGATCCTGCCTGTGTCGCCGCCTGTCCGGCACGTGCCCTCCACTGGGGTCCGATCGACGAGCTCCGCGCCGAGCACGGATCGGAGGCCGCCATCGAGCCCTTGCCCGATCCTTCGATCACGCAGCCCCGGCTCGTCATCACACCCCACCCCGACGCCCAGCCGACCGGCCAGGGCACCGGGCACATCGCGAACCGGAAGGAGATCTGAGCATGAACGCCGCTGAGGTGCCGATGATCCTCTTCACGGTCTTCACCCAGATGGCCGTCGGCGCGTTCATCGTGCTGGGTGTCGTGCAGACCGTCTCCACCCTGCGCAGCCAACCGGCCGCCGTGGTTGACGAAGTCACCGAACCTGCGCTCTATGCGATCGGCCCGGCCATGATCGCCGGCCTGGGTGTGTCCATGTTGCACATGCATGACATCACCAACACGTTCAACGTATTGCGTCACTTCGGCGGCAGCTGGCTGTCGAACGAAATCGTGTTCGGCTCCGCGTTCGCCGGGCTCGGTTTCCTGTTCGCGCTGGTGCAGTGGCGCAAGATCGGCTCGCCCCGACTTCGCCAGGTCCTTGCCGCCCTGACCGCGATCGTGGGGATCCTGTTCGTCGCGTCCATGTCGATGGTCTATTACTCCCTCGTGACCGTGCCCGCGTGGAACACGCCAGCCACGGTCATCGCCTTCTTCACCACGGCGCTCGTGCTGGGTGGCTTGGCCATGGGAGCGGCGTTCATGACCGTCTTGGCGTGGCGCCGGCGCCGCGGCACCGAGGCCAGTGCTGGTGCCCGCCACATCACCGGTCTCGCCCTCAAGGGCATCGCGTTGCTCGCGGTGGTCGCAGCGGGCATCACCCTGGTCCGGCTCCCGCTCTATATCAAGGACCTCGCGATGCAGGGCGGGGCAGGGCTGGAGTCGGCCGTGGCGATGGAGGGTCCGCTGTTGGGCGTACGCATCGTGCTGCTGGTGCTCGGCGTCGCGCTCATGGCGATCTTCATCTTCCACTTCGCCTCCCGCCCGGCCGAACGGCGCAACGACACGCTCCTGCTGGCACTCACCTGGGTTTCCCTCGGCCTGGCCCTGGCGAGTGAGCTGATCGGACGCGGCATGTTCTACCACGCGATGGTCCGGATCGGCATATGAGTGATCCGCTGCCGGCCTTCACCACCGCGTGGACGGTGTTGTCCCGGCTGTTGCTGCGCCCGCCCACCCAACTCGACCTCGACACCGTGCGCAGCCCGGACCTGCTCGCGGTGTGGCCGCTCGACCACGATGCGGCGACGGCGGAGGGACTGGCCCTGTTGCGTGCCAGCGCCGAGGAGGAGGATGCCGAGATGGTGCGGGCGGACTTCAACCGGCTGTTCGTGGGCCCGGCCCGGCTGCTCGCCCACCCCTGGGAGTCGGTGCATCGCAGCGAGGAGCACCTGCTGTTCGACGAGCAGACAGCCCAGGTCCGCACCTGGTATGCCCGCTATGACCTCGCCGTCCCCCGACTCAACCAGGATCCCGATGATCACATCGGACTGGAGCTGGAGTTCCTCGCCCACCTGGGGCAGCGGGCACTGGCGGACCCCGAGCATGCGTCGGACGTCATCGCCGACCTCGCCGCGTTCCTCAGCGAGCACCCCGCCGTGTGGGCACCCGGGTTCGCCGATCTGGTGAGCAGCCGTGCCGAGGGGCCCTTCTATCAGGGAGTCGGCCGCCTGTTGACGGGCACGATCACCCAATCCGTCGCGGCCTTCGTGCGGACATGACGCGATCGGTGTCCGATCAGCGACACGAGCGCATCGGCGCATGGCTGGCCGAGCACGCCACGGGTCCCGTCGTGGTCCTGTGTGCGGAGGCTCCGGGAGAGGTTGCCCAAGGCCGTCTCGGCGTACGCCTGGAGTCCTGCCTGGCGGCAACCCCCGCCTATCGACTCGTCGACCTGCTCATCGCTGCAGGCCACCCACTCGTGATCGCCCGCGCCGGCTGTCGGCTGCCCGAGCCAGCGTGGCTCACCACTGTGGCGCGGATCGTAGGGGAGAGGCGCATCGCCACGGTTGATCCCGTGCCGCCCGGGCCACGCGGCCTGCTCGCGGATCTGAGCCACCCGCCGGTGAGCCGACGCGGCCTGCTCGGCGTATTCGGGGGCGATGCGGCGCAGCCGGCACATGCCGCGATCGATGAGGCCGGGCGGCTGGTCGAATCGCTGCGCCGGCTGGGCACGATCGATGGGGACACCGAAGCGCCGGCCCGTGCGCTCAGCCTCACCGCCTGCACCGCGTGCGGACTGTGCGTGCGGGTCTGCCCGCACGAAGCCCTCGACCTCACCCACGCAGGCACCATCTCGACCCTGACGCACGCCCCCGATCGCTGCCAAGGCGAGTTGGTGTGCGTCGAGGCCTGCCCGGTCGCAGGGCTCGACGACAACGGTGCACTGCCGTGGCGCGCGGTCGTGTCCGGTGAGCCGCGCGTCCTGGGCACGCTGGAGACGTCGACGTGCGTACGCTGCGGTGCCCGAACGACAGCAGGGGAGCTCTGTGAGCCCTGTGCCTTTCGGCGGGAGAACCCCTTCGGGTGGTCCCCGCCACCGATTGCGCGCCGGTGAGGCGTGCCGGGCGAAGGCCAACACGTCCTGGCCACTTCCCAACACGTGCCGGCCACTTCCCAACACGTGCCGGCCACTTCCCAACACGTGCCCGGCCACTTCCCAACATGTCCTGGCACTTCCCAACATGAAGTTGACCTCCCGGCGGTTTCAGGGGGTGAGTGCACCACCGGTGAGTAGTTCGGCCATTTTCTCGGTGGGGGTGTGCCATTGCAAGACGCGGCGGGGGCGGCCGTTGAGGAGGTCTTGCATTTCGGCGATTTGGGTGT
>DUOB01000078.1 GCA_012839035.1 Propionibacterium sp. | reverse complement strand
GGGCCGCTGTCGTCCCTGAAACGGTCACTGGGTCGCTGTTCTCCAGCGGGATCACCTGGTCAGCGCGTCCGTGCACGACAGTTCGACAGTTCCGGCAGGATCAAGCGCCAATTCGCCCACGCGCTCACGCCCGGTCCCGAACCGTGTATCAGGAAGACAGGGTCACCTGAACGAGACGGTGATAGTTCGTTGCAATGCCGTCAACATCGACGGACTGACCAATCTCCGGGTTTTCCTCACTCATGACTGAACCCTAGACTCATGGCCGAGTCCTCGGTAGGGCGGCAGCCGTTCAGGAGGCTTCGCGGACCATCTCCCGAAACGGCTGGCAGAACTTCACGCTCATCGCAACAGGCGTGGGCTGCTCCAGCACCCGACAGACGGTCGAGAGTTTGTCCTGGGACAGCTGCATGACACGATCGACCATCGCCTTGGCTTCCCGGCCCTCTTCGGTGTCGGGGAATCGCATCGAGAAGTTCACTTCGACGTTCTCCAGATGGTTGCCACCCTCGGCTTCCTGGTCTGCGAGCACACCCACCTTGAAGACTTCAGGCTCAGCAGTTCGGGTCGTGGCGGCTTCAACATCCATGGCGGTGCATCCGGCGAGCGCGGCGAGCAGCAACTCAACTGGGGAGAAAAGGTCGTGCCCCTCGCCGAGTTGGATCTCGATGCCATTGCGATTCATGGCAAGATAGCGACCCTGTCCGGTGCGGACCACGTGCACGACAGCATTGGGGTTCACGGTCATGGCCAGCTCCTTCGACGGCTTTCCCGGTGGTAACCGCTACTGTAACCCCCGATGAAAAACTAGGCCATCGAAAACTTGTGAAACTGCACACGGTGTGAGATGGCATTCGTGGATTTTCCCGTCCTCTGCGCTCCCGTTCTGTGCGCGACCACCACGCGCCTGCATAGGATCTCGGGATGAAGCGGAGTTTCGATCTCAGTGGCATCCCTGCGGACTGGGGCTATTCCCTGCTCACCGCGACCGTCGTGCCGCGCGCCATCGCGTGGGTCTCGAGCCTGTCCGCTGCCGGCGTACCGAACCTTGCCCCCCATTCGTTCTTCACGGTTGCCTCGTCCGATCCGGCCATCGTGCAGTTCACGTCCGTCACCGAGAAGGACTCCCTGCGGAACATTCGGGAGACCGGCGAGTTCGTGATCGCCCTGGTCACCGAGGATCTCGCAGCGGCGGCCAATGTGACCGCCACCAACTTCCCGCCGGAGTTCAATGAATTCGAGGAGGCCCGACTCACGCCCGAGCCCGCCGAGTTCGTGCGGCCTGCCCGGGTCGCGGAGTCGCCGGTCGCGCTGGAGTGCCGGCTGGAACGCATCGTCGAGATTGGGAACTCCTTCCTGGTGCTGGGCAGGGTCCTGTGCGTAGCGATTGCGGAGGACGTCCTCGACCCGGAGCCCCGCATGGGCAAGCCCCACCCGCGCTATGAACTCCTCCGGCCCGTGTCCCGGCTCGGCAGGATTCAGTGGGGCCTTCCCGGAGCAGCCTTCGATCTTGTCAGACCCCGGTTCGAAGAAGAGTCACGGTGATTCGGAGCCGTGAGAGGCGTCATGTCGGAGGGGTCCCCGGGTGCACAGCGGAGTGCTTGTACTTTGACCCGCTGAGTGGGTCAAAGTACAAGCGCCGAATCACTCCTCCCCGAGGTCGATGCTTTCGAGAGAATCGGCCGGCGTGAACCCGAATACCTGCGCGAGGAACGACTGACTGGCCTCGAGACTGCGACGAATCGTTTCCGCCTTGCGGAACCCGTGGCCCTCGCCCTCGAACATGATGAGCGCACAAGGAAGCCCCTTCGAACGCACAGCCGCCGCCATCGCCTTCGCCTGATTCGGCGGGACAGCCTTGTCCTCCACCCCCTGGAGAATGAGCATGGGCGCGGTGAGCCGATGGAGTTGATGGATGGGTGACCGGGCGGCGTACACCTCTTCGTCCTCCGGCCACCGGCCCACCAGCCCATCGAGATAACGTGACTCGAACTTGTGGGTCTCGCGCGCGAGCGCAGCGAGATCGCCGATGCCGAAATAGCTGATCCCGGCGGCGAAGACTTCGCTCGACGTGAGCGCGCGGAGGGTCGTGTATCCACCCGCAGAGCCGCCTTCGATATAGGTACGCTCCGGATCGCCGAGCCCGGCCACCGCGAGCTCTCGCGCCACGGTCACGCAATCGGCGACATCGACGATGCCCCACTGCCCCTTGAGGCGTTCGCGATAGGCGCGCCCATACCCGGCCGAACCACCGTAATTGACGTCGACGACCGCATAGCCACGGGAGGTCCAGTACTGGTATTCGAGGCGGAGCGCGGGCGGTGAGAACGCGGTCGGTCCACCGTGTGACACCACGCGCAGCGGAGGCAGCTCGTCCTCCGGGCCGCGGTGCAGGGGGTTGGTGGGTGGGTAGTACCAGGCGTGCACGGGTGGGGTGCCCACGGAGATGGGCTGCGCGGTGGAGAGGTACGACGGGTTCAGCTCCACCGTTGCCGACACGCGCAGCGGGCGCATCTCACCGGACGGGCGCAGGATCTCCACGATCTCACGGGGTCTGGTCGCATAGCCCACCAACGCCGCCGTCCGTTCGGGCGAGGCCGCCAGCGCGTCGACGCTGACCTGGTTGGTGGGCAGCGGCTCGAGTTCCCCGTTCTGCAGACAGCCCACCTGCGCGATGCCGCGCTCGAGCCAGGTGCAGAGGATCCGCTCGTTGTTGAGGACCGTGAACGGTCCGCGCACGAGCTGCCAGGCAGGACCGCAGAAGTCGGCAGGGTGCGTGTGCAGGGGCGCAACCGACTCTCCGTCGAACACGGTGAAGTTCCAGAACCCCGACTCGTCGCTGAGGAACACGAGCCGGCCGTCGGGGAACCACGCCGGATGCACCACGGAGACCCCCTCCGTGTGTGCGACCGTCTCGCTATCGACGACCTCCGTGCCCAACAACCGGCCCATCCGAATGCGCGTGGTGTCCCACGGCATGTTCGGGTGGTCCCATTCACACCACGCGAGCCGACCATCCGGACCCGGGGCGATCCCGCTGTAGAAGTCCGCACCGGTCACGAGCACGGTCTCCTCACCATCGGTGAGCGACAAGGCAACGATGCTGGCAACGGCCTCCTTCGCAGCGGTGGTGTGATCCTCCCGCACCGCCAGGACGAGATCGAGGTCCGGACACACGCGGAAGCCGGCGTACCGTTTCGAACCATCGGTCAGCGCAACGGGCTCGCCGCCCTCGCGAACCTTCCACACGACGTTGTCGGGGAAGCTGGAGAACACCACCACACCGTCCGCGACATCGAACGCGCCGCCACCGTACTCGTGAACGGTCGACCGCACGTAGTGCTCGGGCGTGACCTCGGTTCGTTGGCCGGCGGAATCCCGCCACAGGCTCGTGCGTCCACCGTCGTCGGCGCGGGACTCCAGCCAGAAGACGTCAGCGCCGTCCACAACGACCTCGGCGAGCCCGACCTGGCCGTCGGTGATCAGGTCGGTGCCGATGGGTGAGGTCCACGCGCCATACGGCGTCGCGTCGATCATTCCGCTCGAACCACGATTCCGTCGGCGTCTGCGTACAGAACCTCGCCCGGCACGAAATCCACCCCACCGAACGACACCACGACATCGCGCTCACCCGCGCCGGTCTTGGTGGACTTGCGCGGGTTGGTGCCCAGCGCCTTGCACCCGAACTCCATCTCACGAATGATCGCGGAATCGCGGATGGCCCCGTGCACGATCACCCCGGACCAGCCGCTGGACCGGCCGATCTCGGCGATCACGTCCCCGACGAGCGCGGTGTGGAGGCTGCCACCGCCATCGATCACGAGGACGCGTCCCTCGCCGGGCTCGCCCAGCACGGATTTCAGCAGGGCGTTGTCCTGATGGCAGCGCACCGTCACGATGCGGCCGGCGAACTGTTCGCGGCCACCCATCGTGCGGAACTGGGTGTCACAACTGCGCACCTCCGGGCCGATTTCATCGACCAGGTCGGCGGTTCCTTTCGGTTCGATCATGTGGCAGAGCCTAGTCCGCCACGACTCTTCGGGCGGGCCCGCCCAGCCGGTGCGGGGGGAAGCGGGCGTACCCAATCCAGCACCCGATCGAACACCGGACGCCAATCGGGGAGCCAGCGGACGGTGCGCGACAGGTCCAGCCGATAGCGCGGATTCAGCGGGTGGGGCTGGATCGCGGTGAACCCGACCGCTTCCAGGAATCCCGCGGGCGGAATCGCACAAGCACCTGCTCCCGGACAGGCGCGCGTCTCCAGGGCCTGGAACTGGGTGCGAGCGATCCGCGCAGCCGCCGCCTGCACGAGCTGTCTCCCCAGGCCGCACCCCGCGTACTCCTCCAACACCCGCACCGACATGACCACCGCCGCGTCCGGATTCACGCCGAACCCGCTCTGGGGACCGTTGCGAGGGAGATGGAGGGGTGAGGTGAGGAGGAGGTACGCGACCACTCGGTCCTCATCCACCACTCCCAGGCCACAGAAGCCCCACTCCGCCTCGGCCGCGCGCGCCCAGGTTGCTGCCCCGTTGCCGGCCGGGTCGAGACCCGGCTGCAGCTCCGCGCCCAGCGGGCAGCCGGGACAGGTCGGTGGCAGGCGGTGCAGGTCCGCGGTGCCGAAGCGCCGAATGCGAGGCCTCATCGATCAAGCTGAGCGGCATTGCGTCGGGGCGCGGCGAGACCGATCGCAAACCCGACGAGAACGGCCCCCACCAAACCGAAGATCAGCCAACCGATTCGCCGTGGGGTGGGTTGCAGAAGATCCTCTTCACCGATGACCTTGACGAACGGACCTTCATAGCGGGAGCCAGTCATGCCCCCATCGTAGAAGGCGCACGGGGAAGCATCGGGGCCGACGTAGACTGACCGAGGTGAAGAAAAGCCGGCAACAACTCATCATCTGGTCCATCGGACTTCTGGTCACCGCGGTGATGCTCGGTCTCGGACTGTGGCAGATGGAATCGTTCCAGAACCAGGGTCGCGAGGCCTTGATCGCCCGCATGGAGGAGCCGGCTGTTCCTTTGGCACAAGCGGCACCTCTCGGCGAGATGCCGCACGACGGTTATGGCCGCACGGTCGAAGCCAGCGGGACCTATCTTGCCGATCAGCAACTGGTCGTCCCCATCTATCAGGACGAGACCCGCCATCGCGTGCTCACGGCACTCGAGCTGCCGGACGGATCGGTGGTTCCGGTCGTGCGCGGCGTCGGCGAGGGCGTTCCGGCTCCTCCGCCTGCCGGGGTGAGCGAAGTCCGTGGCGTGCTGCTGCCGAGTGAGGCGCCCGGGGAGTCGGAGGTCTCGGAAGGCCAGATCGGTTCGGTGCGGTTGCCACAGCTCACGCAAATGTGGGAGCAGCCGCTCGTGCCCGGCTTTGTGGTGCTCGACGCCGAACTCGCACGGGCGCAGGGACTGAGCCCCGCCGAGGTCACGTTGCCCAGCAGCGCCGGCCACGCGCGCAACCAGGGCTATGCGTTGCAGTGGTGGATTTTCGCGGCCGCAGCCATCGCTGCCACCGTGAAACTTTCGCGGGATGCCGCCACGGGCACCGGATTTATGGCCTCCACGAAGAAAACTGGGGATAAGGCTGGGGAAACTGTGGACAACGACGGCGAATTGTCCACAGTCGACGGCTCACGGGACGCGTCAGCGGGAATGCCGGACGAGACTAGTGTGGATAAGCCACCGGTTGCGTGAGGTTCGGGCCGGTGAGCGTGAGGCGTACGGAAGGAACCGACTGTGGACGTGAAAGCGGTGCGTGGAGCGCTCATGCGCTATCAGGTGATGGCCTATGTGGTGGGCATCCTGCTCGTCGTGCTGATTTGCATCGGCTTGCCGCTCAAGTACATCGCTTATGACCCAAATCTCAACAATCTCGGCAGCACGATCAACACGGTGTGCGGGGTCGCGCACGGCTGGTTGTACATGATCCTCCTCATCACGGCCGTCGACCTCGGCCGTCGGGTGAAGTGGACCTGGAAGCGCCTGATCCTGATCGCTCTCGCGGGGACCGTGCCGTTCCTGTCCTTCGTCGCCGAACGTTCCGCGACGAAGGACGTGAAACAGAAGCTCGCCGACGCGACGGTCAGCGTTCGCTGAAGGACTCCTCGCCGCCCATCAGGCCAATGATTCGCTCGAGATCATCCTCCGAGGCGAACTCGATGATGATCTTTCCCTTGCTCCTGCCCTGATCGACCCTGGCGCGGGTCTCGAAACGATCCGACAGCCACTCGGTCAGCTCCGCGGCTCTCGGGGAGGGCTCTCGCTGCTGCCGCGGGGCACGCGGTTCCGTCCCTGTCTCGCCCAGCGCGACGATCTCCTCGGTCGCCCTGACGGACAGTCCCTCTGCGACGATTCGCTGGGCCAGGCGCTCCTGCGCCGGCTGATCCGGCAGACCGAGCAGTGCGCGCGCGTGCCCCGCGCTCAGCACGCCGGCCGCCACCCGGCGCTGCACCGAGGCAGGCAGGCGGAGCAGGCGGATCGTGTTCGAGATCTGAGGGCGGGATCGCTTGATCCGCGCAGACAGCTCCTCGTGCGTACAGTCGAAATCCTCCAACAACTGCTGATAGGCATTCGCCTCTTCCAGCGGGTTGAGTTGCGCGCGGTGGAGGTTCTCGAGGAGGGCGTCGCGCAGGAGGTCGTGGTCTTCGGTACGCCGCACGATCGCTGGGATCGTGTCCTTGCCTGCCTGCTGGGATGCCCGCCAGCGGCGCTCGCCCATGACGAGCTCGAAGGTGTTGCCGGGCAGCGGCCGCACGACGATCGGCTGCAGCAGGCCGACCTCGAGGATCGACTCACTGAGCTCAGCGAGTTCGTCCTCATCGAACTCCATGCGGGGCTGCTTGGGGTTGGGGGAGACGCTGTCCACGGGGATCTCGGCGAAATAGGATCCCTCGGGCACCTTGCGGAGCGACTTCTGGGAGTCGATGACCTCATCGACCGGGCGATGACGGACGCTCGTTGGATCCGTGTTCTGGATGAGCTGACCGAGTCCGCGGCCCAGTCCGCTGCGTCGTGGCATGGTCATCGGGGGTCCTCCTTGGTCACGCCGCGCAGGGCGATTTCTTCGGCGGCGCGGAGATAGCAGACTGCGCCGACGGATTCGGGGTGATAGGTGAGCACGGTCTGGCCGTAGCTCGGGGCTTCGGAGATGCGTACCGAACGGGGGATCACCGTGTGCAAAGTCTCCTCTGGGAAATGAGCCCGCACTTCGTCGGTGACCTGGGCGGACAGGCGGGTGCGCGCATCGAACATGGTGAGCAAGACCGTGCTGAGCTGCAGTTGGTCGTTGAGCTCGCCCTTGACCAGATTGATCGTGTTGACGAGCTGGGAGACGCCCTCGAGGGCGTAGTACTCGCACTGGATCGGCACCAGGATCTCCTGCGCCGCGACCAGCCCGTTGAGGGTGAGCAGACCGAGCGAGGGAGGGCAGTCGACGAAGACATAGTCGATGTCGTGGTCGTGGAGATAGGTACGCAGCGCTCTCGCGAGCCGGCTTTCCCGGGCGACAGTGGAGACGAGTTCAATCTCTGCTGCCGCCAGATCGATGGTGGACGGGAGCACCCAGAGGTTGGGCGCCTCTTCCGAGACCTGCGCATGTTCGGCGATCGACGCGCCGTCGATCAGGACCTCATAGGTTCCCGGCACCCCTGATTCGTGCTCGACGCCCAGCGCGGTGGAGGCGTTGCCCTGAGGATCGAGGTCGACCACGAGGACTTTGAGGCCGCCCATCGCGAGCGCGGCGGCCAAGTTGACCGCCGTCGTCGTCTTTCCCACGCCGCCCTTCTGATTGGCGACGACGATCACGCGAGGCCGCGCCGGCGAGGGCAGGGTTGCTTCGGAGCCGTCTTCCTGATCCGCGGACTGCTGCCCAGCCCCCTGTGCTGCCGCGTGTGCGGTCAGGCCAGGGACCGCGCTCTCGCCACCCGGCGGTTCCGCTGTGCCTTCTTCGGGTACATCGAAACGCGCGCGCCGGGGTCCGGCAGGCGCCTTGATGATGGGTGGACGCAGCGCATCCTGTTGCATCTCGCTCGCTTCCGACAGGGCTTGGTTCTCCAACCGTGGGGTGTGCGCCTCACGTCCCGCGCTTGCGGACTGCTCCATGGGCGGGGCGGGCGCCTGGTCTGAGATCTCCTGCGCGTCCCTGTCCGCCTCGGACGCGTCAGGCATGGCCTGCAGATCAGCAGCCTCCACAGCATCGATTGCTTCCTGCGCGTCCGCGTCGCCCCTGCTCGATCCTCCATCGCGGGCACCGGTGAAACCACTATCGGGCGCCGGCTCCTTCGGGGCTGGAGCGTCCGCTGACCCAGCGCGGGACGGCCAACCCAACCCGGCCTGCCCGGGGGTCAGCGCTGCCGGCCAGCCGAGTCCCTGCTGCTCTCCGCGGCTCATGGGCACCTTCCCGTAGTTCCTTCAAGCGGGCGTCAGCGTACCGGAACCAAGCCTCTGCGCCTCGCGCAATCCGGCGTGGGGGAGGATCGCCGAACGCCTGGACTCTCCTTCTCGCCAACCACATGGTTTCACGTGAAACACAAAAGTGTAGTTCCATGCTTGCAAGGCGATTCGGGATCGCCGGCGACTTGCCGCTCTCCCGTTACCAGATCACCTTCGGCTTACGCAGGGGCAACAACGCTGGCGGGGGGACTCGAGCTTCGACGCGGTTTGTTTCACGTGAAACACAGCGATGTCATTCAGGCGTGCAAACTGTTGAGCTTTGGTCGACCTTGGATCTGCGCGAGGTCTTGAGACATCCGCCGCAGGGGAACTCGCTTCGCTCGATCACATCTGAACCCGGCCGCCGATTCCGCCGTCGCACTGCGCGATCCCAGTTTTCACACCCATCGGAACGGCTGACTGCTGTCCATGGGCGCCTCGACGAGTCTGCGAGCCCAGTCTCCGCTCATGCCCTCGGTCTAGCGGGACACGGTGATCTGCTCGGCGTACCCCCCAACGGATCTCCTTCCAGTCACCGACGAAGACCTCGCGCCGCGGCTTCTTCTTCACCATCTCCTGGGAGACCACGACGGTGGCGAGCTTGCGGGTACGCAGCGTCTTGAACGAGATCTCCGCAGTCGACACGGGCTTGGTCGTGCTGGCCCCAGCGGTGCTGGTGGTTTCGGGCACGCGGATTCCAATCTTGCGCATACTACGAGTCGAGGGGTTGCCCCCTCCGTTTCACGGAGGCACTGGCGCCCCTCGCTATATTTCAGGTGAATCTTCTCGATGCGGCCTTTGGCCATGACCCACAGGTTCTTGGCTCGGTACTTCTCGCGGCACTCATTGAATCCCCGCAGATCCAGCCGCAGGTCGTCAGTGATCTCTTCGTCGCCGAAGTCGATCATCCAGTTCTCCTTGATCACGCCATGCTTGGCCGCCTTTGATGCCGAGCTGACGATGCGATCATGGATGGTGAGATAGCGGGCTTTGGTGCGTTTGAGTTCGACGCGCAGTCCGAGCCGTAGCCACACGAAGTCGTTCGTCGAGCGGCGCTGCGGGTCTTTCGAAATCCACTCAGCCGTCTCGCCGGCAGCCCAGAATCGCTCAGCAAAAACAACCTCGTGCGGTTCCCCAACCTCGCCATGAAACTCGAATGGGACGCGATCCTGTCGGAGCATCCAATACATCTTCCCTGCATCCCGGTCCGACGGGTCAGGCATCTCGGGCAGCGTCGGCGGCGCTTGCCAACACCGCCACCTCCACCGCGACCTCCACCTCCCCCGGTTTGCGCCCGGGTTTGGCTTTCTCGCCTTCAGGGATGTGTGCGTCGATGATGACACCCTGGTCATTGGCGCGCATGGAGGCTAGCACGTCCTTGGTCGATCCGCCAGCGGACTGCTGGTACAGGTCGATCATCCGCTGCTCGCGCTCGTCGGGCTCCCACGACCCGAACACTTCCTCGACGGTGCAGCCGCAGTGCGCGTGGAACCGACGACCTTCGCCGGCGTTCCTTGGGCTGGTGTACGCAGGCCCCCGGGTGGCGAGCATCGCGCAGAACGCGCACGGGCTGGTGTCGGTCACTGACCGAGGCGCTGCTTCGTCAACGGACCCAGCACAGCCAGCGGGTCCATCCATCCCTCGAGTCAGCTGGGGCGATAACGCACCGAATCCGAGTGGAGAGGGACAGGCCGACTGAGTGACACCAGATCGACAGACAGGATCAGACCGGAAACTTCCCTCCCACTGCGACTGTCTGCTCAACCATTTTTGTCGGACCCGGCTGGTTGAGTTGGGTTATGGACAGCAGCAGGATGACCAGTCTTGATCAGGCGGTGCCGGTGATCGTGGCCGGGCTGTCCGAGCTGTTGTCCCAGCCGTCCACCGGGTTGCTCCCGCCGGGTCTGGCCGGGACGAATCCGGGACTGGTGGCGCTGGGCAACAAGTCGCTGGTGGAGTTGGTGACCCAGACCGATCGTCTGGTATCAGTGGCCGAGGCCGTCCGGGCATCGGTGTTGCGGGAGATCGAGGCCCGCCAAGCCACCGTCGAGGTAGCCCAGTGTTCATCCTCGGAGTGGCTACGCCGGAACCATGGCCATACCGCGCACCGGGCCCGCTCGATCGTCACCGACGCAGTCCGGATCGGGGCCTTCCCCGCGCTGGTCACGGCCCACGAAACCGGCACCG
This sequence comes from Propionibacterium sp., assembly GCA_012839035.1. GTDB lineage: Bacteria > Actinomycetota > Actinomycetes > Propionibacteriales > Propionibacteriaceae > Enemella. The sequence goes on along the minus strand of DUOB01000078.1, from coordinate 14,456 downwards.
TCTCCACCGCCCAAGCGGTCGCGATCGCGAAAACGCTGGAAGAGTTGCCCGATGATCTGTCCACCACCGACGTCGAGGACGCCACGGGGTTGCTGATCGGTTTCGCAGCCGAGCATGACCCGACCGACCTGGCGCGGCTGGGGTGGCGCCTGCTCGAAACCATCGCCCCGGAACGGGCTGATCAGATCCTCGCTGACCAGCTCGACCGGGAAAAGAAACGGGCCGCTGCCAAACGTGGTCTGAGACTGTTCGCCGATCACCACGGGTCATGGATCCTGCGCGGCCAGTTCACCGCAGTCGAGGGCGAAGAACTGTCCGCGGTGCTGACCGCTTATAGCGAATCCCGCTGGCGCAAGGCCATGGACGATCCCTCCCCGCACAGCCCCAAGGACAAAGCCCAGCTCCTGGCCGATGCCTTGCTCGATATCGTCCGGGCCCACCAGGCCCACGCCACGGCCCCGACCCATGGCGGTGACCGGCCCCGGGTCACGTTGATCCTCGGCATCGGTGCCCTGCTCACCGGGCTGGGAGAGATGGCCCTCACCGGCGGCTCCCTGCTCTCCGCCGAAGAAGCCCGCCGGCTGGCCTGTGACTGCGATCTGGTCCCCGCGGTGCTGGACGCGGCCGGGGTGCCACTGGACCTCGGGCGGCAAAAACGCCTGGTCACCCCCGAGATCCGGGCCGCGCTCACCGCCCGTGACCGGGGCTGCGCGTTCCCGGGCTGTGCCAAGCCACCCGCAGTCTGTGAAGCCCACCACATCATCCCGTGGTGGTGCGGCGGGCAGACCTGCCTGGACAACCTCGTGCTGCTCTGCCCCCACCACCACCGCCGGGTCGAGCCCGGCCGCGACTGGACCCCCACACCGACAACCCCCACCGTTGGGCCGTCCGCCTCGGTGCCGACCGGATCCCCGAAATCATCCCCCCGACCGGATGGGACCCCACCAGACAACCACGCCGCCACACCCGCTACACCACCAGCCGCACCCACCACCACAACCACCCACCCGAACACCAACCCACCAGAAAAACCCCACTTCGACACTGATGGCAAGACCTCGAGGAGTGCACTTCGCGACTTGGTAAAGTTGCTTGAATAAATGGCAACTAACTATGGGAGAGAGGAGTGCGACATGACACCCGAGGGACCCAGGGCCGACCACCGACGCAATCACACCGACAGCGACGCGACGACAGCACTCGAAGCAGCCGACCGCGCGCGTCGCGACGCGGTGGCCGCGAGCATGCGACCAGCGTGGGTGGACGCCGTGGGCGCGCTGATGGTGGGCGGAGCGGCGGCATTGACCTATACGCGAAGCGTCCCCGGCATCGCCGCAGCCGCGGGGTTGCTCATCGCGTTTGTTGTGCTCGGCCACCGTTTCACCCGGCGCCGTGGACGGCTGACCGATGACCGTGCAGTGAAGGCGCGGTTGCCGATGTTCCTTGGGGCGTACGCGGTCGTCTTCATCGCCGGTCAACTGGTCCTGGGCTCCGAGACACCGTGGTGGTGGCTAGCCCTCGCTGGCATTGCCATCGCGGCGGTCGGGTTCGCCTTCCTGCGCTTCGACGAGCGATACCAGGCGCGCCGGCTAGCGGCGGGCGATCATGGCCCCTATGACCTCACCTGAGCCTCGTCAAGGCGAGGCGCTGGACGAGATCATTCACAATCCGACCCGGCTGCGGATCTGCGCCGCGCTCAGCTCGGCGACGGCTCTCGAGTTCGCGGTGCTGGAAGAGGGCCTCGGGATTTCGACCTCGCTGCTGAGCAAGCAACTCAAGACGTTGGTGGACGCCGGCTATGTGACGCTGGAGCGCCGGCGCCAACCGGTCGGGCGACCACGAACGTGGGTGGCGATCACCCCGAGCGGCCGCCACGCGTTTCAGGACCATGTCGCGGCCCTGCACGCGCTCATCGACCAACCGCTCGCCGAATCCGACCCGGGGACCTGAGCCTCCGGTCCCGCTTTGTCCACAGATTCACCGCATGGGCAGGCATTGGGCAGTCAAACTGTCAGTGGGCTCATTCACTGGAGGCATGGCCATAGGCCTCGAGCTCCCGATAGGCCCGCGCCACCGTATTGGGGGCGAACGCGGATCAACAACCAGCATCACAAACCCCATCGGGCATCAACTGCGGCGTACTCGCACCACCGTCGTGGCCTCCGCCTCCAGATGCGCTCGGACATGCACGACGTGGGCGTGCAGGCGATTCTTGGTGAGGTACGCGGCCACCGCGCCCACTTCGTCTGCCGCACTCGAACCCTTGAGCGCCAGCACCTCGCCCCGCGGACCCAGCAGACCCAGAACCCACGGAAGCAGTTTCGACAGGGGAGCGACAGCCCGGCAGGTGACGATGTCGAACGAGCCGTCGTACTCCTCCGCCCGACCGCGCTCCACGCCCACCCGGTCGCTTATCCCCAAGTTGTCCACAGCCTGGGTAAGGAAGTTGTACCGGCGGAGCAGCGGCTCAAGCAGCGTCATTCCGAGATCAGGCCGCAGGATCGCCAGCGGAATGCCTGGCAGTCCCGCACCTGATCCGACGTCGATCACCTCTGACCCCTCGGGGATCAAATCAGCCAGGGCCACCGAGTTGAGCAGATGGCGCTCCCACAACCGGTCGATCTCCCGAGGGCCGATCAGGCCCCACTCCATTCCTTGCGTGGCGAGCAGGTCTCGATAACGCTCCGCCACATCGAAGCGGCTCCCGAACACTTGCCTCGCGATGGCAGTGGGGGAGCCGGCTTCCGGTGCATCATGCTCGGACATCAGGCCGGCATCACAACGACCCGACGGTTCGGCTCTTCGCCATCCGACTCACTCGTGAGCCCTGCCGCAGCCACGACGTCGTGCACGATCTTCCGCTCGAACGGATTCATCGGCGCGAGACGCACGGATTCGCCCGAGGCCTTCGCCTCTTCCACCGCATCCGACGCGAGATCCGTCAGTTCGGCTCGCCGCTTTTCCCTGTGCCCCGCGATGTCGAGCATGAGCCTGCTCCGCTTCCCGGTCTCGGTCATCACCGCCAGACGGCAGAGATCCTGCAGCGCCTCCAGCACCTCGCCTTCCTTGCCAACGAGCACCGTGGCGTCGGTCACGATCGACACATGCGCCCGACCGCCCTCGGTGTAGGTGTCGATATCACCATCCAGGTCGGCAATATCCAGGAGCTCCTCGAGGTAGTCGGCCGCGATGTCGCCCTCCTCATCGAGGGCCGCAAGCTTCGCCGAGCGGCTGCTCTGTTCGCCGGGCTCGTCGTCCTCGCCGTCCTCGCCGTCCTCATCGTCGGAATCGTCGGAATCCTCGTCCGACTCGTCAGCCTCATCGTCGTCGACGACTTCGTCGGCGATCGGCTCCTCAGTGTCGGCGGCACCGGTTGCAGAATCAACGGTCACAGCCTCATCGGCTTCGTTGGCGTACTCCTCCGAAACTTCGGGGTCGACCGGGGATGGCACAGAATCGCTCAACTCAAATCTCCTTCACGGAAACCATGGCGCAGACACCATGGGTGGCCGTTGGTGGCCGGGGGATGGGTGTGGCGCCTGCTCGAAAACAGGCGCCACAGGAATCACTTCTTGCGGTTGGACCGGGGTTGACGACGCGGTTGCTGCCGCTGGACCCGTGGGCGCTCGGGCTGGGTCCCTGTGGTCGACGCATCATCGCCGGTGGCCTCCACGGTCTCCACCGCCGCCGGCACCTCGGTCGCCCTCGGCGGCTTCTGACCCGGCTTGAACGTCGACGGATCATGACCCTTCATGCGCATGCGCGCCTCCCAGGCGGCGTACGCAGGCGTCCCCGGCGTCGGCGACTGCCGGATAACATAGAACTGCTGGCCCATGGACCACAGGTTCGATGCCGTCCAATAGATCAGCAGACCGATCGGGAACGCGACGCCACCGATGCCGAAGATGATCGGGAAGAGATAGAGCATCATCTTCTGCTGCTGTGCCATCGGACCGGTCATGGCCTCCGGTGGCATGTTCTTCGCACTCAGCTGTAGCTGCACATAGAACTGGCTGCCCACCATCGCGAGGATCAGGACCAGCGCAACGATCTGCGTCGCACCGAACGCGTCCATCGGCAGGAACGTCCCCGCCAACGGAGCCCCGAAAACCGTTGCCTCGCGCAGCAACGCAGCGAGCTCCGGGGTCATGAATGCGCCCTTGATGTTGTTGCGCGCAGCGCCGTTGATCACCTGGAAAAGAGCGAAGAAGATGGGCATCTGCAGCAGGAGGGGGAAGCAGGACGCCATGGGATTGACGCCTTCCTCCTTGTACATCTTCATTGTTTCCTGACCGAGCTTTTCCCGGTCGTGCGCATACTTCTTCTGCAGCTCACGCACCTTGGGCTGCAATGTCATCATGTTGCGCGAGGAACGGATCTGCTTGACAAAAAGCGGGATCAGCAGGGTTCGGATGACGATCGTCAGAACAATGATCGCCAGGACCCAGGTGATTCCGGAGTCAGGGTGGAAAACCAGCGAGAAGATGTTGTGCGCGAGCACGAGCAGTCCAGAAACTGCCCAGTGCAGCGGCGCCATGATCGTGTCCCAGAAGCCGGCCATCGGGACGAGCATCGGGGCCAATGTCTCCATCAATTCTTTCCTTGGGAATCAGCAGGCGGTGGGTACGCGGCAGGGTCGCGCCCCGCCGCTGGGTTGGTTTCAGTCTTCTCCCGTTGTTCGCGGGCCCATTCCTCGGCAGCCGCCGTGCCCGGCACCGGGTCATAGCCGCCGCTCGACCAGGGATTGCACCGCACGATCCGGCTGATCGTCAGCCATGATCCACGCAGCGCACCGTGCACCTGCACGGACTCGAGCCCATAGGCCGAGCAGCTCGGATAGTACTTGCACACGTTCCCATAGATCGGGCTGATCACGGCCCGCCACAGTCGGATGAACCCGATCAGCAGCCACTTCATCGGCCACCCCGTTTCTCGAGTCGGTCCAAGCACGTCTGCCAGGCTCCCGACAGATCCTCGGCGAGCTGGGCGTCCGGATCGGCCGCCGGCGGCAGGGCCCGCACGACCACACAGGTCCCTGTCGGCGTACGCCCCAACCAATCCCGACTCAGGTGACGCAAGCGACGCTTGACCCGATTGCGGGTGACCGCATTGCCAACGGCTTTGGACACGACGAAACCGACCCGCACGCACACGGCCTGCGGATCGGCTCGCAGAGCGCTCACCACCACGGTCGGCCGCCCGGCACGCACACCGGAACGGATCGTGCGCCGGAACTCGGGCGCCGATCGCATCCGGGATGCCTTGGGCAGCACGGGTGCTGCGGGTGGTCGGTCAGCCGGCCAGCTTGACCCGGCCCTTGCGGCGCCGGGCGGAAAGAATCGCTCGGCCCGCACGCGTCCGCATGCGGAGACGGAAACCATGGGTGCGGCTGCGGCGCCGGTTGCTCGGCTGGAAAGTGCGCTTGCTCACGGGACAACCCCATATTCTTCATAGGTCGGACAGTGTTCTCAGTCACGCCCGGAGCACTGGAGCCCTGCAAATCAGGGTCTGCCTGTCAGGGCGCACAGGAAGGTGGCCGGACGTCCCGGCGACCCGTTAACGGTACGCGGTCAGGCCCGCCCGGTCAAACGGACGATCCGCGAAGGCCACGTCCACTCGACACGCCGGGAGCCAACATTTCCGTGTTTGCGGTTCGTCGGCGCCTTGCTCTACGGTTGACCAGCAGGTCAGGCCCAACGACGTGGCCGACCAAATGTGGAGTACCCACAGTCTGTGGATAATTGTGTGGGAAACTTCATTGCTCGCGCGGGAGCCCTCCCGTGAGCCCCGCCAACCACGGAGTGCACGTTGAATGATTTCGGCCTGTCGTCTCCTTCGGAGGACTTCGGACTGAACGACGCCGCACGCCAAGAACCCAGTCTGCAAGAGGCCTGGGACCGCATCATGGCCCAGGCTCCGGCTGAGCATCGGAGTTGGCTGCGGCGTACGCAACCGCTCACCGTCCACCAGTCCACCGTGATGGTGGCGGTGCCCGACGAGTTCACGCGGGAGCGGGTGGAATCCCGCCTGCGGCAGAGCATCGAGGCTGCGCTGACCGAGCTCTTCCGCCGTGAGAGCCGCTTGGCGATCACCATCGATCCCCAACTCCTGGTCGCTCTCCCCGAGGAGGATCGGCAGGAGGGCCCCCCTGCCGATGACGACGGCGACGAACCCACCCGCTCGCTCGCCGCGATCAGCAACGCGCCTCGCCCCACGGTCATCCAGCAGTCGTCGAGTGACCCGAAGCTCAACCCGAAGTACTCCTTCGAGAGTTTCGTGATCGGATCGTCCAACCGATTCGCCCATGCTGCTGCCGTCGCGGTCGCAGAGGCGCCCGGGAAGGCGTACAACCCCCTAATGATCTATGGCTCATCGGGACTCGGAAAGACTCACCTGCTCCATGCGCTGGGCCATTACGTACGCAACTACTACGAACGCGTCCGAGTGCGATACGTCTCCACCGAAGAGATGACCAACGACTTCATCAACTCGATTTCGGAGAACAAGACTGCAGAATTCCGGCGCCGCTATCGCGATGTCGATGTGCTGCTCATCGACGACATCCAATTCCTGGAGTCGAAGATTCAGACTCAGGAGGAGTTCTTCCACACGTTCAACACGCTGCACAACGCGCAGAAGCAGATCGTGATGACGTCCGACCGTCCGCCGAAGCTCCTGGAAGCTCTTGAACCCCGGCTGCGCAGCCGGTTCGAATGGGGTCTGATCACCGATGTCCAGGCGCCCGACCTCGAAACCCGCATCGCGATCCTCAAGAAGAAGGCGGCACAGGAACGCCTGACGGTGTCCCTCGACGTGCTCGAGTTCATCGCCTCCAAGGTGCAGTCGAACATCCGCGAGCTCGAGGGTGCCCTTATCCGGGTCACCGCGTTCGCCAGCCTCAATCAGCAACAGGTCGACATGGACCTCACCATGCAGGTCCTCAAGGACCTCATCCCCGATGGCGGCGAGACTCCCATCACGGCGCAGTTGATTATTGCGCAGACCGCGCAGTACTTCTCCTTTGCTGTCGATGACCTGTGCGGTGCTTCGCGTACGCAGGCACTCGCGACCGCGCGACAGATCGCCATGTACCTGTGTCGGGAGCTCACCGACCTGTCCCTGCCGAAGATCGGGGCCGAGTTCGGGCGCGACCACACCACGGTCATGCACGCGGACCGCAAGATCCGTCAGCTCATGAACGAACGCCGCACGATCTACAACCAGGTCACCGAACTCACGAGCCGGATCAAGCAGCAGGCCGCCCAGCGCTGATCACGTGGCCTCGTCCAGCAGAGGTGTCTTCAGATAGGCATTGAAATAGCGCCGCAGCAGATCCGGCGCGTCCACGCTCTCCCGGGCATAGAGCCACTGCACCTGGAGCCCGTCCATGAGCGCGGTGAAGGTCACTCCGAGACCGTCCGTGTCGACGCCATCGCGCAATTCGCCGGCTGCGGCCATGTCGTCGAACATCCGTTGGAAAGCTGCGACGACCTTCACATAACGCTCCTTGAAGAAGTCATGGGCGGGATGCCCCTGGTCGGTCGATTCCGCAGAGAGCGTGGAGAACAGCTCGATCATCCCCGGCGTCGTCGCGTTGTGTTCGGCGAGGCGCAGCAACCGTTGTGCGAGATCCCGGCCCGTCGTCTCGGCAGTGAGCCCAAAGGCCATGCCGTCGCTGGCGTCGCGACGAGCCAGGACAGCGCTCAGCAGCTCCTGCTTCGAATGGAAGTGATAGAGCAGTCCCGGATGGGTGATCCCCACTCGTTGCGCGATGTCGCGCAGTGAGGTGCCTCGATATCCCACTTCCCCGAAAAGTTCAACGGCTGCCGCGAGGATCTGCTCCCGGCGCCGTCCTCCTTTTCCCAGCTTTTCCTGACCATCGGCGTCCATATCGACAGTCTCCACCCCATGGACAGAGGATACCAACCAGCGGACCCCTCAATTCACGGGGCTCTTGAGGTTCTCCATCGCCGTGCTGCGGACAATTCCGACTGTGCACAGTTGTGGACAACCTGTGGAGAGTTGCGCCTGTCATCCCCAATTCGTGTCACTCGCATGTGCATCGCCCGACTCGTTCGCGACACCTATCCGCAAATCCTCCCCGTGTAGTTTTCTTCTCTGCACAGGGCAGCGCACCGCATCAAACCGGTCCTGACCAGCGCAGATGCAGCCTTGTCCACAGTTTCCCCAAGGGTTATGACTGTTACGGAATTACAAATTCCATTGATCCATCTGAAGTCATCCGCCCCAAGAACTGGGGACAGCTACCGGCGCCCACGCATCAACGAGGTCCCCTGCACGCCTCACCCATCCCCGGCTATGATCACAGGGCTGTCTGGCCTGTGAGTTTTCTGTGGTGCCATGACCCAACTCCTGCCCAGCCAAGGTGACCGACAAGGAGGAACGGTGAAGATTCGCCTCGAGCGTGACGTGTTGGCCGACGCCGTGGCGTGGGCCGCCCGCAGTCTCCCGAATCGTCCCAGCGTCCCGATCCTCGCCGGTCTGCTGATCCGCGCCGATGCCAAGGACGTCGTGCTGTCGAGCTTCGACTACGAGACCTCGGCCCAGATCAGTGTGCGCGCGGAAGTAGCCGATGAGGGCGAGGTCCTCGTCTCCGGCAAGCTGCTGGCGGACATCTCCCGTTCCCTGCCCAACAAGCCGGTCGACATTTCCGCTGATGATTCGCGGATGGAACTCGTGTGCGGGTCGGCTCGGTTCACACTGCAGACGCTGCCGGTGGCGGAATACCCTGCGTTGCCGACCATGCCGGAGTCCGCTGGACGTATCGCCTCCGCCGATTTCGCGGAGGCTGTCAGCCAGGTTGTGGTCGCGGCCGGCCGCGATGAGCTCTTGCCGGTGTTCACCGGCGTACGCATGGAGATCGACGGAGACACGATCTCCCTGCTCGCCACCGACCGCTATCGCATGGCCCTCAAGGAGATCACCTGGCAGCCGGACTCCCACCAGGCCGCCGGTGCCGCACTCGTGCCGGCCAAAGTGCTCGCGGACACGGCCAAGTCCATGACCTCCGGTGAGGCGGTCATGGTGTCCCTCGCCGGTTCCGGGGCCGGCACCGACGGCATCATCGGCTTTTCGGGAAGCGGCACCGGTGGAGTCCGGGAGACGACCACCCGGCTGCTCGACGGTGATTTCCCCAAGGTCCGCCATCTGATGAACATCCAGCCGGCGCTGACGGTTCGGGCGGACACCGCCGAATTGATCGCGGCAGCCAAGCGCGTGGCCCTCGTCGCGGAGCGCAATACATCGCTGCGGATGATGATCGGTGACGATTCGGTCGTCCTCGAAGCTGCGACCGGTGATCAGGCCCAGGCTTCCGAAGCGATCAGCGCCGAGGTCGAGAATCTCTCCGGTGGCGAACCGCCGATCACGGCGGCGGGGTTCAACCCGGCCTATCTCCTCGACGCGCTCACCGTGCTTGACGCACCCTTCGCACACTTCTCGTTCACCGCACCGGGCAAGCCCTGTCTGATCACCGGATTGTCCGAGCTCGATGGTGAGCAGCTGCTCGACTATCGCCACGTGATCATGCTCATGCGTCTCCCCGGGTGATCGGACTCTTCGGTTGTCGGTTTACGCTGGAAGCCGAGCACCAGGAGGACGCCCGTGGCAGGGATTTGGCAGGCAACCGATCATCGGCCCGTGAGTGTCGCGGAAGCAGAACGCGAATGGACGCTCAGGGCAACCGAGATCCTCAGTGAAGTGGCCGGTCGCTATGGGCGCACGATCGACTATGGCGATCTGGGCACCGAGGTTCAACGGCGCGCGGGCATTCTGACCGACATGGCCTTCGAGATCTGGTTGGACGATGTCCTCCGGGAGGTCGGCCGACGCTGCACCGAGGCCGGCAAGCCGATGTTGAACCTGCTCGTCGAGGATCCGGACAGCAAGGTCGACCCGCTCGCCCGATCGTCGATCTATGAGGCCTACGGCGCCAAGATGCCGGGCGCGAAAAAGTCGTCGACGCGCGGACCCCGCGCACGCTCCGCGAGCTCCGGGGAGAAAAAGGCACCGGCGAGACGCACCGTCAAACCCGAGGAGCGGCGTCGGCCCGTGTGCCCGACCTGCTTCGTCGAACTGCCCTCCACCGGGGTGTGCGACAACTGTGACTGACGGCAACATCGGGCAAGCCCTCTGACCCGGAGGCGGCCCGGTCCTATCGTGTGACACGGGAATCCGAGCGAGGAGCGCGCTATGCAAATGGGACTGGTTGGGTTGGGCAGGATGGGCGGCAACATGCGCGAGCGGTTGCGCCGGGCCGGGCACACCATCATCGGATATGACACCAATCCGGAATTGTCGGACAGCACCAGCACGGCCGACATGGTCGCTCAACTGACCGAGAGCCCGCGGGTGGTCTGGATCATGGTGCCGGACAAGATCGTGGACTCGGTCATCGATGATGTGGCCGCGCACCTGTCCGAAGGCGACATCGTGATCGACGGCGGCAACTCGCGGTGGAGCAATGACGTTCCCCGCGCGGAGCGGCTCAGGGCCAAAGGGGTGCACTATCTCGACGTCGGCGTCTCCGGCGGTGTGTGGGGTCTGCAGCGCGGCTACGCCCTGATGGTCGGTGGCGATGCCGCGGACGTCGAGGTCCTCCAGCCGATCTTCCAGGCGCTCAAGCCCGAGGGCGAGTTCGGCTATGTCCACGCCGGCGGCCACGGTGCGGGTCACTTCACCAAGATGGTGCACAACGGCATCGAATACGCGATGATGCAGGCCTATGCCGAGGGCTGGGAGCTGCTCCAGGCCGCGGAGCACGTGACGGACGTGCGTGAGACGTTCCGCTCGTGGCGCGAGGGCTCGGTCGTGAAGTCGTGGCTGCTGGATCTCGCGGTCAACGCGCTCGATGAGGACGAACACCTGGAGGGCATCCGGGGCTATGCCGACGACTCCGGTGAAGGCCGCTGGACCGTCGAGGCCGCGATCGATCTCGCCGTTCCGGTCCACACGATCGCCAGCTCGCTGTTCACCCGCTTCACCTCCCGCCAGGAGGACTCGCCGGCGATGAAGATGGTCGCCGCGATGCGCAACCAGTTCGGCGGGCACGCGGTCAAGGAGAAATAGGCCGAGCCTCTTACACTCCCGGGTGTGTACGTCGATCACCTCTCCCTCACCGACTATCGCTCCTATCCGAGCGTTGATGTCGCGCTGACCTCCGGGGTCACGGTCTTCGTGGGGGCGAACGGCCAGGGCAAGACCAATCTGGTCGAGGCGATCGAATATCTGTCGACGCTCACCTCCCACCGGGTCGCCTCCGAGGTCCCGTTGGTGCGCGCGGGTGCGGAACAGGCGGTGGTGCGGGCCGGCGTACGCGCGGGGCTGGCCGACGACCGGCGGATCGTGCTGGAGATCGAGATCAACCCCGGCCGGTCCAATCGGGCCCGCCTGAACCGCTCGCCGCTGCCGCGCCCGCGGGACATCGTCGGGATGTTGCGGACGGTGGTGTTCTCGCCGGAGGACTTGTCGGTGATCAAGGGTGATCCCGCGGCGCGCCGCACGTTTCTCGACGCGCTCGTCGTGAACCGATGGCCGCGCATGGCCGGCGTACGGGCCGACTATGACCGCATCCTCAAACAGCGCAACACCCTGCTGAAGTCGATGTCGGGGCGGCACGGACCGGTGGACGAGTACGCCGACGCGACCCTGGAGGTCTGGAACAACCAGCTCGCAGCCATCGGGAGTGAGCTGTTGGAGGCCCGGCTGGACACGCTTGCGGACCTGATGCCGCACGCTGCGGCGGCGTACGCGGGGATCGCGCCCACCAACAATGTCGCGGTCGCGGACTATCGTGCATCGATGGATCTGGCCGGTGCACGGGATCGCGCTGGGCTGACCGCGGCCCTCGAGGCGGCGATGTCGGAGCGGCGGGCGGATGAGGTACGCCGCGGGGTCTCGCTCGTCGGGCCGCATCGCGATGATGTCCTGTTCTCGCTGGGCGAGCTGCCGGCGAAGGGGTACGCCTCACACGGCGAGTCCTGGTCCTTCGCCCTGTCCCTGAAGTTGGGCGCGTTCGAGCTGCTGCGCGCGGATGGGATCGAGCCCGTGCTGGTGTTGGACGATGTGTTCGCCGAGCTCGATGTGACGCGGCGTGAGCGCCTGGCGGCCGGGGTGATCGAGGCGGAGCAGGTCCTCGTCACCGCGGCGGTGGGGGCGGACGTGCCGGCGGTGCTCGCGGGCCGGCGCTTCCGGGTCGCGGCGGGCGAGGTCAGGGAGGAGGCAGGAGATGAGTGAGCAGGGCGAGGAGCCGAATGAGCGGACTGCGCGCGACAAACCGAGTGGGCTGAACGCACCGGGCATGCGGGACGAGCCCGTCGAACGCTCCGCCGAGCTAGCGGCCGCAGGTGAGAAGCACGATCCGACCGGTCTCGACCTTGCGCGGCAGATCGCGGCGTCGGTGTCCGCGAAGTCGCGTCCGGGCGTACGCAAACGCCCCCGCCAACCCTCTCGCCCCACCGGACCCCAGGTGTCCGGTGCGCACCCCGATGACCGGGACCCGATGCTGATCGGGACGGCACTGGATCGGTTGGTGGAGCAGAAGGGGTGGAATACGCAGGTCAACATCCACCTGTTGCTCGGCAATTGGGCGCGACTCGTCGGGAAGGTGAACGCCGACCATTCGGCGCCGGAGTCCTTCGCGGACGGCGTGCTCGTGGTCCGGGCGTCATCGACGGCGTGGGCCACCCAGCTCCGGCTGTTCGCACCCCAACTCGTGGCCCGGCTGAACGCGGAGCTCGGTGACGGTTCGATGAAGCGCGTTGAGGTGAAGGGGCCGGATGCCCCGAGCTGGAAACACGGCCGGCGTTCGGTCCGGGGCCGTGGGCCGCGGGACACCTATGGGTGACCTAAGAGCTCCGGAGCGCTGACGATCTAGGTCGCCGCGTGGCGCAACCGTTGCGCGCGGGCCCGCGCCAGGGGCACCCGGATCCAACTGAGGATCCAACCGATCAGGAGGAACCCGAAGGTCCCCAAACCGACCCATTGGGCATCGGGCCGCACCAGACCGGCGATCGCCCCACCCAGCAACCACAGCCAGCCCAGGACCAGGATCGCTCCCCAGATCGCGGCGATCCGTTCACGGCGGGGAAAGCCGGCGAAATAGCGACCGCCCCGCTGGGGCAGGGCATCCCGCAGCGAGCGCGTACCCTTCCACACCACCAACAGACCGACACCCAGGACGGCGATGGCCACGACCACCGGCCCGATCAGGTGCAAGGAGGCACTCATCCCATAGAGGATCGCCCCGCCGAGCAGCGTCCAGTGCAGCCACGCGATGACCGCGACGACGCGCTGGTCGAGCAAGAAGATCGGCGACTTGGCCTGCGGGCTGTCGGCGAGCACGTCCGCCATCCCGCGTACGCCCGACGCCCAGTCCCCCCGCGTGATGGCCACCCCGGCGAGATTGTGCTTCGCCCCAGCGTGCTGGGGGTCGAGCTCGAGCGCCTTCCGATAGGCCCGGGCCGACTCCTCCGGGTTCGACTCATGCAGCACATAGCCCATCGCGAAGTGGTTCTTCGCGACGTGGGGCGCGCGGCGGATGGCTTCGGAGGCAGCCTCGTACGCCGGCTGCAGCAGGCCGAGATCCGTCAGCGCCTGAGCCAACCGCTGCGGCGCATCGGAGTCCTCGAGGTCCAACTGGGTGGCTGTGCGCAACGGTCCGATGGCCTCGTCCGGTCGCTGCAGCAGATGCAGCGCGATCCCGAGCAGCAAATGTCCGGCATAGGAGTCCGGGGCCGCGGCCACGGCCCGCAGTGCGTGCTGGTGGCCCTGTTCGAAACGTCCGGCGACGAGATGGGCGCGCGACAGATGGACCTCGATCGCACCCGCGGCCTCGGGGCGATCCCGCAGGAGCCGCAGCAACAGCTCCATGGCCTGGGCGTCGCGACCCAGATTGATGAGCTCGTGCGCACGGTCGAGCTGGCGGGCGAGGTCGCTCACAGCAGTTTGTTCTGCTTCATATAGGCGGCGAGGTCCGCGTACTCCCCACTCGGATCGGCATAGGTCACCACGTTGCGTGCCATGTCGAACCACGGACGGGCGGAGGGGCGGATCTGCTTCAGCGCCTTGGTGAGGTCCTTCATCCCGATCATGCGCGCGCGGCCGGAGCGTACGGAATCGATCATCGCCAATTCCGCCGCGCTCTCGCAGAGGTGCGCAAGGTCCGCCCCGGTGAACCCGTGCGTGTCCCGCGCGAGCTTGCCCAGGTTGATGCCCTCGATCGGGCGACGGGCCAGGTTGTGCTCGAGGATCGCTGCGCGGGCGGGTTCGTCGGGTGGGAGGACGAGTACGCTGCGGTCCAGGCGTCCGGGCCGTCGCAACGCGGGATCCACATCCCACGGGGTGTTGGTGGCGGCCAACACGAAGATCCCCTCGTTGTCGGAGCCGACCCCATCCAATTCCTGCAACAGCTGGTTGACCACGTTGCGCAGGCTGCT
>DUOB01000077.1 GCA_012839035.1 Propionibacterium sp. | reverse complement strand
GTGGGCCGTGGATCCGGCACCCCGCACCTCGGGGACGGCCGGCCCACTGCCCGAGTCCGAGCGCTGCACCTGGGATCCGCCGCAGCCGGCGACCGCAAGACACAGGGCGAGGGCGGCGAGCGCGCGACTCCGCGTACCCCACGTCATCCTCGGGGCTCCCGGATCAGCTTCTCCGCCGCTGCCGGATCCGTCGGCCCTTCCCCGAACGCGGGGCAGAGCCGAGCCAACGGGCACACCCCGCACGCCGGATTGCGGGCATGACAGCGACGGCGACCGAACCAGATGAGGTTGTGGCTGAGCTGGGTCCAGTCCTTGCGGGGGAACAGCGTGGCGACGTCCTCCTCGATGCGGTCGGGATCGGTCTGGGTCGTCCAACCGAACCGGGTGACGAGGCGCTTGAAATGCGTGTCGACCGTGATGCCGGCAACGCCGAACGCGTTGCCGAGCACCACGTTGGCGGTCTTGCGCCCGACGCCCGGGAGCGTCACGAGGTCGCGGAGCCGACGGGGGACCTCACCGTCGAAACGCTCAACCAGTTCCTGACTGAGCCGGATGACTGAGTCGGTCTTGGCCCGGAAGAAGCCGGTGGGGTGGACGATCTCCTCGACCACCGCTCGATCGGCGGCCGCCATCGCCGCCGCATCCGGAAAGCGATCGAACAGGATGGGGGTGACCTGGTTGACGCGTTTGTCGGTCGACTGCGCCGACAGCACGGTCGCGACCAACAGTTGATAGGGATCGGTGAAATCCAGCTCGCATGCGGCCTCGGGATAGGTCTCGGCCATGATCCGGTTCATCTTCCGGGCACGACGCACCAGCGCAAGCGACGGCCGGTCGTCATCCCGGACGAGTGTGGTCATGGGCCCGATCCTATGTCGTGGCCCGCCACGACCGGCGGCGGTGCTGGGCGGAGTTCCCTTGGGCGTGACGGTCCCGCTAACCTGTCCGCCATCAGAGAAGGGAGGGACAAGGCGTGGAGATGACAACGATCCTCAAGCAGGCTCCCCTGTTCCGCGGACTCGACGACGAAGCGTTTCAGGCACTGAGTTCCTCCATGGGCGAGGTCCAGTTGGCCCGGGGACAAGTGCTCTTCCACGAGGGGGACGCCGGCAACCAGCTCTATGTGGTCATGGACGGCAAGGTGAAGCTGGGGCGCCACGGGGCCTCCGGACGCGAAAATCTGTTGGCGGTCCTGGGTCCGGGGCAGATGTTCGGCGAGCTGTCCCTGTTCGATCCCGGGCCTCGGTCAGCCACGGCCACCGCGGTGACCGCCTGCAGGCTGCGGGTCCTCGACAATGCGGATCTCTCCCCATGGCTCGCAGGTCGGCCCGAGGTCGCCAAGGGACTCCTCGGCCAGTTGGCCGGGCGACTGCGCAGGGCCAACGACGTGGTGTCGGACCTGGTTTTCTCCGACGTTCCCGGGCGGGTGGCGAAGGCATTGCTGGATCTCGCAGCCCGGTTCGGCAAGCAGACCCCCGAGGGCCTGGTCGTGCACCACGAGCTCACTCAGGAGGAGCTGGCCCAGTTGGTGGGCGCGTCGAGGGAGACGGTCAACAAGGCGCTGGCCGATTTCGCAGCCCGCGGCTGGATGCGGCTGGAGCCCCGCTCGGTGATCATTCTCGATCTGGAACGTGTGGAGCGCCGGGCGCGCTGATCTGTCCCTCTCCCGGCATCGCCCGGAGATAGTGGAGCTGCGCCATCGTCGAGGCGAGCGCAGCTCGATGCAGCCCGGGCGGGAGGTCACCGTAAACCCGCGCCACGACCTCCTCGGGTTCATTCGCGCCCTCGACCAGGGCGGTCCGCACCTGTTGCAGCCGCTCCGCCCGGTGATCGCCATAGAAGGCGACCCAGGCGCCCGGATCGTTGACCACAGGTCCGTGTCCGGGCAGCAGCCGGCGTACGCCCCGCGCGGCCACCAGATCCGCCACTCGGTGCAGGGAGTCGAGAAAATCGGCGAGGTCGCCGTCGGGATACATGATCACGGTGGTGCCCTCGCCCAGGATCAGGTCCCCGGTCAGCAGGTCGGTGTGCTCCGGCTGGCTCCACAGGAAACCGACGGAGTCCGAGGTGTGGCCGGGCAGGTGCAGCACCTCCAGCTCGCCCCCGCCGATGCCCCTCGTCTCCCCCATCCGCAGTGGCCGACCAGTCCCGAGTGCGGACTCGAAGCTCCGCACAGGAGCGCCGAAGTCATGCCCCAGGTCCGGCGCCATCGCGATGTGGTCCTCGTGCCGGTGGGTGATCCAGACCTCGGCGATCCCGAGCGGACAGGCCGCCTCGATGGCGTCCCGGTGCGCGGGGTCCACCGGGCCCGGATCGATCACGATCGCCTTCTCGTCCTCGGGGGCGACGACCCAGGTGTTGGTGCCCTGGAGGGTCATCGACCCCTGGTTGTGGGCGAGCAGGCGAGTGGGTGAAAGCATGGAGGGATTTCTAGCCGATCTCCGCGATGACCTCGAGCTCGACCGGGGTGTCGAGCGGCAGGACGCTGACGCCGACGGCGCTGCGCACATGGGCGCCGGCCTCCCCGAAGATCTCGCCGATCAGCTCACTGGCCCCATTGCCCACCTTGGGCTGATCGGTGAAGTCCGGCGTACTCGCAACGAACACCACGACCTTGAGGATCCGGGTGATTCGGTCCACCCCACCGGCCACGTGCGCGATCGCCGCGAGCGCGTTCAGCAAACAGGTCCGGGCACATTCGACTCCCTGCTCGAGGGTGACCTCTGCGCCGAGCTTGCCGGTGTGGGTCGGCGTACCCGAAACGACCGGCAGCTGTCCGGACGTCCAGACCTGGTTGCCCACCCGGGTGGCGGGCACGTACGCCGCCAGCGGCTTCGCGACGTCGGGAAGCGTGATGCCCAGGTCGCCGAGTCGCTTGGTGACCGTCATTTCTGCTCCTGTCCCGGGATCGGGCGCTTCATATAGGCGACGAGATTCTCGGGGTTCATGCCCGGAACGATCTGGACGAGCTCCCAGCCGTCGCTGCCCCAGTTGTCCAGGATCTGCTTGGTCGCGTGCACGAGCACCGGCACGGTGACGTATTCCCATTTGATCATGAGTTCCACCCTATAAACCGGGCCGGACACCACACACGCGCCCTCCCCGCCGCCGTATCGGCAGTGACGAGGACGCGCGTGCAGCGTCCGGCTCAGAGACCGTCTTCCTCGTTCGGCCAACCCGAATAGGCCTCGGCCAGATGGGTCCGCCCGGACTTGTGACCGAGCACCATCTCGAGCTCACCCAGGCGGCGCTTGTAGTCATAGGGGTTCTCGTCGGGAAGGCTGTGCAGCATGGTGGTCATCCAGTAGGAGAAGTTCTGGGCCCGCCAGATGCGCTTGAGCGCGGCCTCCTGATAGCCGTCGAGCTTGCTCACATCGTTGGCCTTGGCCGCCTCGGCGAGCCGCGTGGCGAGCGCGCGGGCGTCCGACAGGGCCAGGTTGAGCCCACGGGCACCGGTGGGCGGGACGGTGTGGGCGGCGTCGCCGGCGAGCACGATGCGGCCGTGCTGCATGGGTTCCTGCACAAAGCTGCGGAACGGCAGCAGCGTACGCTCGAAGATCGGCCCGGTCTTGAGCTGGAACCCGTCGGGACCTTCGAGGCGGGCCTGGAACTCGGACCAGAGCTGATCCTCGGACCAGGAGTGCATGTCGTCGGAGGGGTTGCACTGCAGATACATCCGCTGGACGGATTCGGTCCGCTGCGAGATGAGCGCGAAACCCTTGGCCGAGGTGGCATAGATGAGCTCGTCATAGCTCATCGGCGCCTCGCACATGATGCCGAACCACGCGAAGGGATATTCGCGGAAGTACTGGTGGCGGCCCTCCTCCGGGATGAGGAAGCGGCAGATGGATCGGGAGCCGTCGGAGCCGACGAGGAAGTCACCGCGGACCTCCTGCTGGTTGCCGTCGGCGTCGACGAAGCTCACCCCAGGGGTGTCGGAATATTCATCGAGGACCTTGACGTCCGAGACGCCGAAACGAACATCGCCGCCGTCACGCTCACGGGCATTGGCGAGGTCGATGAACACGTCGGTCTGCGGATAGAGCCACACGGTCGCGCCGACGAGTTCCTTGAAGTTGATGCGGTTGCTGACACCGTTGACGCGGATGTCGGTGCCCTCGTGCTCATAACCTTCGGTGCGGTAGCGATCCGACACCTTCTCGTCATCCAGCATCTGAACGGCCTGCGCCTCCAGGATGCCGGCGCGGTGCGTGTTCTCGATTTCCTCGCGGCTCCGGATGTCGATCGCAACGGAGTCGACGCCGCGATTGGCGAGCATCTGGGAAATCATCAGACCGGCGGGGCCGGCTCCGACGATGACCACTTGGGTGCGGGTGGTCTCGGGCATGTATGCCTCCTGTTGGTGGCCGGCACCCTTTGCGCCGGCGATGATTTCAGTCGGGGCTGTCGGCGGGATCCTCCTCGACCTCCGGCGCAAAGCCGCCCTCGCGTCACCGTAGCGCGACCCGCCGGGGGATAACAGAGCTCTTCGACCCGGGAAGCCGGGCAAACAGTCGTGGCCGAGACGGCACCCGACCGGGCGTACCCGATCTCCGGGCCGCCCACTAGCCTTGCGGTCATGCGGACAGCGGAGTCGGGGGCAGGCCGCCCGGAGAACGCCGAGTCGATGTTGCACATCGTGAGCGGCAAGGGCGGCACGGGCAAAACCACCATGGCGGCAGCCCTGGCCTGCAGCCTCGCCACCAAGGGGCGGCGCGTGCTGCTGTGCGAGGTCGAGGGACGGCACGCGATCAGCGAAGTGTTCGGCATCTCGTCATTGGCACCGCAGGAGGAGCGTCGGCTGTGCCGTACGCCCCAGGGCGGGGAAGTTTTCGGGCTCTCGATCGATGCCGAGTCGGCCCTGCAGCAATATCTCGAGACCTATTACCGCCTCGGTGTCGCGGGCAAGGCGATGGACAAGTTCGGGGTGTTCGACTTCGCGACCTCGATCGCCCCAGGGCTGCGGGACGTTCTGCTCACGGGCAAGGTCTATGAAGCAGTACGCCGGCGCGCCAAGGGGATGGGCACTGCGTACGACGCCGTCGTCCTGGATGCTCCTCCGACGGGCCGCATCACGCGCTTCCTCAACGTCCACGAGGCAGTCGCCGGGCTGGCCAAGGTCGGCCCCATCCACCAGCAGGCCGAATCGATCGGCCGGGTCTTCCGCTCGCCCAGCACGATGGTGCATTTGGTGACACTGCTCGAGGACATGCCCGTCACCGAAACCATCGAAGCTGTCCAGGACCTGGGTCCGACACAGATCAGGGTCGCCTCGGTGATCTGCAACCTCGTCAGCGACTCGCAGTTCACCGACGAGGAGATCGCGCTGGCCGCCAAGGAGGAACTGCCGGTGTCCGTGGCGGGGCTGACCGACGAGGAGAACGCCGCCCTGCGCCGCGAGCTCGCCGCCGAAGCCGCCTGGATCGCGGACGAACGCGCCTGCCGGGCAGAGCTGGAGGCGCTGAACCTCCCGATGGTGGACGTGCCCCGCGACCCGACCGGTGTCGACACCGCTTCGCTGTTCGCCTTCGCCGAACTGCTCACCCCTGTGTGGAAGGACCAGTCATGACAAGCTCTCCGATCGAGGTCGCCAAGCCCAACGTCGACGGACTGCTGGCGGACAAGTCCGTGCAGATCCTGATCTGCTGCGGCTCGGGAGGTGTCGGCAAAACGACCACCTCGGCCGCGCTCGCCCTGCGAGCCGCCGAGGTCCATCACCGCAAGGTCGTCGTGCTGACCATCGACCCCGCGCGCCGACTCGCACAGTCCCTCGGCCTGGTCGAGCTGGACAACACACCGCGCGCAGTGGTGGGCGTGGACACGTCGGGCGGCGGCACCCTCGACGCGATGATGCTGGACATGAAGCGGACCTTCGACGACGTCGTCGAGGCCCACGCCAGTCCTGCGAAAGCGGAACAGATCCTCAACAATCGCTTCTATCAGGCCCTGTCGACCTCCTTCTCGGGCACTCAGGAATACATGGCCATGGAGAAGCTCGGCCAGTTGCACGACGAGGCCCGGACCGATGGGCGCTGGGATCTCATCGTCGTGGACACGCCGCCCTCCCGGTCCGCGCTGGATTTCCTGGACGCGCCGGAGCACCTCAGCGATCTCCTGGACGGCCGCATGCTGCGGATGTTGATGGCACCGGCGAAGGGCCCGTTCAAGTTGATGTCCATGGGCGTCAACCTGGTGATGAGCGCCATGACCAAGATCCTCGGCGCCACCGTGCTCAAGGACGTGCAGACGTTCGTGGCGGCCTTCGAAACACTGTTCGGCGGGTTCCGACAGCGGGCCGAGGCCACCCTGCGCAATCTCTCGTCACCGCATACGCGTTTCGTTGTCGTCGCCACCCCGACGCGGGACGCCCTGCGCGAAGCCTCCTTCTTCATCGACCGGCTCCGGGAAGAGCGCATGCCGCTGCGCGGCGTGGCGATCAACCGCGTCCACAACAGCAGCCTCGACATGTCGGCAGCACGCGCCACGGCGCTCGTCGAGGACTTCGGACCCAGCGCCGCGGACGCAGCAGACCCGCACCGGTTGGAGCGGCTGGCCCTGATCCGTCACGCGCGCCGGATGCAGACGGTGGAGCGCGAGCGTGACCTCATCGAGAAGTTCAAGCTCACCAATCCGAGGATCCCGATGGCCGAGGTGGCCGCCCAGACCCAGGATGTGAACGATCTGGAATCACTGCGGCGAGTGGGCGCCCTTCTTGCCGAGCAGGAGTGACGCCCAGGATTCGACGTCGGTGCGAACGCGAAGGAGATAGCGGCGCTCGCGTTCGGTCATGCCGCCCCAGACTCCCCACTCGATGCGGTTGTCGAGGGCCTCTGCCAAGCAGTGGGAGCGGACTGAACAGCCTCGGCAAACCAACCGGGCCTTCTTCTGTTGGGCGCCTTCAACAAACAGGTCGTCGGCGGTTCCGCGACAACGTGCTTGCAAGGTCCATTCCGATGGTGCGAGAGTCAACGGGTACAACCCCCTGTGGTGTGCGACGCTGCAGCGACGGGGTGAGTAGGGATGAGTTAGCCGAGATACTACGGTGCCCGCACTTTGCACGTCCACTAATTGAGGGTCCTTTGAGGCCAAGGTCACGCTACCTGCGAGTAGAACGCCCCAGCGACTCTCCGGACGCGCCCGGCACGGGATTTTTGGGGCGTCGGAGTGGTCGCGTACGCTGACCGCCATGGCCAAAACTCCCGCTGCCGCTGGGCGCCTCCTCTATCGCGCCATCATGTTTGTGGTGGTGAGCGTCTTCGCCGGCATCCTCGTCGCCGGGCTCCTGATCCCCGTCGCCGGCATGGCAGGCGCTGCGACCAACGCCGTCTCCACCGGCATGGACCACATTCCCGCCGAACTTGAGACTCCGCCGCAGTCCGAGCGCTCCCGCGTGCTCCTGTCGAACGGCGAAGTGCTGGCGACGTTCTGGGAGGAAAACCGGGTCTATGTGCCCCTGGCCGAGATTGCGCCGGTCATGTCCAAGGCCCAGGTGGCGATCGAGGACCACCGCTTCTATCAGCACGGCGCGCTGGACGTCCGGGCGACACTGCGCGCCCTCGTGCGCAACACCTCCGGCGCGAGCGGGACGCAGGGCGGTTCGAGCCTCACCCAGCAATACGTGAAGATGGTCCAGATCGAGTCGGCCAAGATCAAGGGCGACGACGCGGGCATCCAGAAGGCCCAGGAGCGGACAATCAGCCGCAAGATCCAGGAACTGCGGTTCGCGATCGCACTGGAAAAGCGGCTGACCAAGGACGAAATCCTCGAGCGCTATCTCAACATCGCCTACTACGGCGACGGCGCCTACGGCGTCCAAGCCGCCGCCCACCATTACTACGACACGACGGCCAAGGATCTCACGCTCGACCAGGCCGCGATGCTCGCCGGACTGGTGCAGAACCCGGCCGCGACCGACCCGGTCCGCAACACCACCATCGCTCTGGATCGCCGCAACGTCGTCCTCAGCCGCATGGCCGAGCTCGAGATCGTGACGCCCGAGGAAGCCGCGGAAGCCAAGCAGGTCCCCTGGGATCCGGCCAAGGTGCAGACCTCCCCCAACGGCTGCGTCGGGACCCGCTATCCGTTCCTCTGTGACTATGTGAAGCGCACGCTGCAGCAGATGCCGGCACTCGGGAACACGCCCGACGAGCGCCTCGACACGCTGAAGCGCGGTGGCCTCACGATCGAGACCGAGATCGACCCGGACACCCAGGACGCCGCAGAGGCCGCGATCGCCAAGAATCTGGACCCACGCGACCCGGTCATCTCGACCATGACGATGATCCAGCCCGGCACCGGCCTCATCCTGGCCATGGCCCAGAACCGTCCGGTGATGGGCGACAACTCGGCCGCCGGTGAGACCTATTACAACTACGCCGTCGGTGGGTCGCTCAGCGACAACGACATGGGCGGAGCCGAGGGTTATCAGGCCGGTTCCACGTTCAAGCCGTTCGCCGCGGCCGCCGCGCTGGAGGCCGGGATGCCTCTGGGCCAGACCTACAACGCCGCCTCAACCATGGAATTCGGGGGCCAACGCTTCAAGAACTGCCAGGGCAGGGAGCGCCTGCCCGGCACGTGGCGCGTCAGCAACTCGACAGGCGTGCACGGCACCATGGACATGAACCGTGCCATGGCGATGTCGGTCAACACCTATTTCGTCCAGCTGATCCGCGACGCCGGTGGCTGTGAGACCACGAAGATGGCCCAGAAGACCGGCGTGAAGCTCGGCTCCAAGGGCGACATCGTCGACCAGTTCCACAACAAGCCGTCGTTCGTCCTCGGCTCCGCCGAGATCACCCCTCTCTCGCTGACGGAGGCGTACGCGACCTTCGCGGCCCGTGGCGTCCACTGCGACCCGATCATCCTCAAGCGGATCACCGACAAGGACGGCAACGAGATCAAGGTGCCGGACGCCAACTGCCGTCAGGTCATGGAACCGAAGGTCGCCGACGGCATGAACCAGCTGCTGTCGAACGTGATGAACGGCACCGGCCGTCCCGCGACGATCCCCGGCGGCTATCCGCAGGCGGGCAAAACGGGCACGATCGACCGCAACCAGGCCGTGTGGTTCGCGGGCTATACCCCCGAGGTCGCCGGCGTGGCCATGATCGCGATCGACAAGACCAACCCGTTCTGGGAGAACCGTGGCCGTGTCACCCTGAAGGGGCTTCGCCTGCCGAACTCCGGCTATTACATGTCCGGTTCCGGCGGCGGTGACGCCGGTCAGGACATCTATCGCCCCTCGATGGCCGCAGCACTGAAGGACAGGCCAAAGACCAAGTTCACCAAGGCCGACCGCGAGGTTCTCCAGGGCCGGTCCGTGCAGATCCCCAACGTGAGCGGGATGAATCCCGAGGCGGCCAAGGCCGCCCTTGAGGATGCCGGTTTCTCCGTGGGCCGGGCCACGCGTCACAGCAGCAGCCCCCGGGGCGCCTATCTGGGCATCAGCCGAACCGGCTCCGCACCGTTGGGAACGCTGATCAACCTCGTCTATTCTGCGGGACCGGCGCCTGCGCCGTCTCCCACGACCACGGCCCCTGCCCCGGCAGAACCCCCGGAAACGACCCAAGCCCCCCAAGCCCCCGCCGAGGATCAGGGAGAGCAGCCCGCCGACCAGGGCGGCGGGGAGGCTGACCAAGGAGACGACGACTCGGGCCAGGATGACCAGCAGGAGGACTGACGGATCGCTGAAGCGCGTCCTCGGCGGGACTGTTGCGCTCGGTGTCGGGGGTATCGCTTATGGGGCGCTCATCGAGAGCCGGGCCTTCGTTCTGCGGAGGTTTTCGCTGCCTCTCCTACCCAATGGCGCGGATCCGGTGCGGGTCCTGCACCTGTCGGACATGCACCTGCTGCCCCGACAGCGCGCCAAAGTGACGTGGGTCCGGGGCTTGGCCGATCTGAAGCCGGATCTCGTTGTGAACACGGGCGACAACCACGCCCATCCGCACATCTGGCCATGGGTGCTTGAGGCGTACGGCCGCCTGCTCGATCTCCCCGGCGTCTATGTATGGGGCTCCAACGACTACCTGCAGCCCCTTCTCAAGAATCCCCTCGACCATCTCGGCGGCCCCAAAAACCCAACACGGCTCGAGGACCATCCGGGTCGCGAGCTGCCTTGGCGTACGCTCGGCGCGCATTTCGACGCCGCCGGCTGGTCGAACCTCGTGCACCGCCGCGAAACGCTGTCGGTCCGTGGCATGCCTCTCGCGTTCCGGGGCACGGACGACGCCCATTCACGCCGGGATCGCTATGAGCTCGTTACCGGCCCACCCGACCCCACGGCGCTGATCAACATCGCGGTCACCCACGCCCCCTACCTGCGCCTGCTGGACGCCTTCGCCTCCGACGGCATGGACCTCATCCTCGCCGGCCACACGCACGGCGGACAGGTGTGCGTGCCCGGCCATGGTGCTCTCGTAACCAACTGCGATCTCGACACCAAGCGCGCCAAAGGGGTGTCTCAGCACACTTCGGGCGGACATACGTCAGTCCTCCATGTGTCGGGTGGTCTGGGCGTATCGCCCTTCGGCCCCGTTCGTTTCGCCTGCCGCCCGGAGGCTTCCCTGCTGACCCTCGTGGCCCGCGATCACGGGTGGTGAACCAGACCTGTCCACGAGGCATTCGAGTTTGGTGGCGCCGGGGAATGCGGCTATGATTCATCGGGTGCTCAGCGAGGGCACAGGGCTCTCACACGGGCCTTCGGGGTGTGGCGCAGCTTGGTAGCGCGCTTCGTTCGGGACGAAGAGGTCGCAGGTTCAAATCCTGTCACCCCGACCACTTTTGACCAATCCCTGAGTGCGCTCAAGCGCATCGTTTTGCGCGATCCGCCCGCCCTCGCATCAGAGCTGCAACCAGCAACAGTCCACCACCCGTCGAGTGCAGGATCACGTTCAGGATGGCGTTCGCCGGCCAGGGAACAGTGCCCATGCCCGACTGGAGCAGGATCGAGATGATCACCGGGATGAACCAGGTGGCAGCCAGGAGCAGCATCGCGACACTGAAGATCATCTGCACCGCCCCCCGCAGGCGCACCAGGCCGACGAGCGCCAAGATCGTGAGGATGATCCCCACCAACGTCATGAGGATCAGGCTCGTCATGACTGCTCTCCAACGCCGTCACCGGCCAGAGGAACCGGCGCACGAAGGATGCCGGCAGCGACTGCGACGATCCCCACGGCCCAGACCGCGGTCGGAACATGCCACACCAAATCGGGCGACATCACCGTGAACAACGGTGCCAGCACCGCACCCGACACGACGGGCAGCCACAGAATCGTGGCGATTGCACAGAGGCCGAACCCGCCCGCTACGAACGTCCGCCGCGTGCCGCGCAGTCGCACGGCAGCGATGACGCACAGCGCGACCATGAGCAGCACGATCCAGCCGTCGAAGATGGCTTGGAGCGGATCATAGTGATAGTCCATGGCGGTGGCGTCGCAGCATCACTGCCAGCCACCGGGGGGCGCGTTCCAGGCCGCCGGCCCCTGCGGAGCTGAACCATGGGACGATCCGACGTCTGCCCTGGGGATGGCGGCCCACACCAACAGGCCGATGCCGGCGAGCGTGAGCAGTGTGGTGATCACACCCATCACGATCTGCATGCTGAAGAACAGGCCCCCGCCCCCGATGCTGGAGACCAAGCCCGGCAGCATTCCGAGCAGACGGGACAGCACCAGTGCCCCGACACCGGCACCGACCAGGACCCTCGTCTGACCGCTGGTCCTGAGGATCCCGAACACGCCGATGGCGATGAGTGCCAGCAGGAAGACAAACCCGATGACACCCATCACCAACCCGAATGTGCCCACATTCACGTCAGCGGCCCGTCCCGGCATAGACGACGGCTTCGCCGTCAGCGTCCAGCCCGAAGGCTGCATGCGCGGCTTGGACCGCCTGCTCCACGGATCCGGCATCGACGACCACGGAGATCCGGATTTCCGACGTGGAGATCATGCCCAGATTGACCCCGGCGTCCGCGAGTGCGCGGAAGAAGCGAGCAGTGACACCCGGGTGGGACTTCATGCCCACGCCGATGACGCTGACCTTGCCGATCTGGTCATCGAACAGCAGGTCCTGAAAACCGACCGTGTCCTTGATGTCGGTCAGGGTCTCCATCGCGGCGCGGGCATCGGCCTTGGCCAGCGTGAACGAGATGTCGGTGCGATTGTTGGAGATGCGCGACACGTTCTGCACGATCGTGTCGATGTTGATGCCGGCGCCAGCGATCGCATCGAAAATGCGTGCGGCCTCACCGACCCGGTCGGGCACCCCGACGATCGTGATCTGGGCCTCGCTGAGCGTGTGCGCCACGCCGGAGATCAGCGGCTGTTCCATCGGGTTGCCTTCCTTGTCGGTCGGGGGGTGAATGTCGGCCAGGTCCTTGACCCAGGTGCCGGGTCGCTCGGAGAACGACGAGCGGACATGGATCGGCACGTTCTCGCGCCGGGCGTACTCCACGCAACGAAGATGCAGAACCTTCGCGCCCGATGCGGCGAGCTCCATCATCTCCTCATAGGAGATCTCCGGGACCTGTCGCGCCTTGGGGGCAATGCGCGGGTCGGCGGTGAAGATGCCGTCAACGTCGGTATAGATCTCGCAGTATTCGGCACCCAACGCTGCCGCCAACGCGACAGCCGTGGTGTCGGAGGCGCCACGGCCGAGCGTCGTGACGTCCTTCGAATCCTGGGAGACCCCCTGGAAACCGGCCACGATCACGACATTGCCCTCATCGAGCGACGTGTGCACCCGGCCCGGAGTGATGTCGATGATGCGCGCATCACCGTGTTTGCCGGTGGTGATGACCCCCGCCTGCGACCCCGTATAGGACCGCGCCTCGACCCCGAGGTCGTGCAGCGCCATCGCCAACAGTGCTGCGCTCTGCCGCTCACCGGTCGTCAACAGCATGTCCAGCTCACGGGGTGCCGGCATCGGCGACACCTGCATGGCGAGATCCAACAACTCGTCGGTCGTGTCGCCCATGGCGGAAATGACCACGACGACGTCCTTGCCGCTCTGCTTGGTGGCCATCACGCGCTTGGCAACGCGCTTGATGCTGTCGGCATCGGCGACCGATGATCCACCGAACTTCTGGACTACGCGGCTCACGGTTCTCCTAACGTCTGGAACTCCGAGGGACACCTTAACGGCAGGAGGCGGCCGTTCCGCGTGTCGCGTGCCGCCACGGAATCGCATTGCCCCCACGCACGGGAAAGCGAGGCACGGCACTCGTCCCGGGAAATGGAACCCGATGGGCATTTGAAGATACTGACGGGTATCTTCTCAAGAGAATCGACAGGTCCATCGGCGGAGCGGTTCTGCAGCCTGCCGATCGCAGGTCGAAAGGTCCCTCGTGGCGTCTGCTGTACTGGTCCTCAACTGTGGCAGCTCTTCTGTCAAGTTCGCTCTCTATGACGCGGAGTCCAAGGATCGTCTGCTGAACGGGTTGGCTGAGCGTGTCGGTACGCCCGCTGTCTCGATCACCATCAAGTTCCCCGATGCTCCGGTGACGATCACCGACCTCGATCAGTACGACCACCACGGCGTGCTCGCACGGATCCTGCAGGAGCTGGAGGGCTGGCGCGCGGAGCGCGGCCTCGAGATCACCTCCGTCGGCCACCGCATTGTCCACGGCGGCGAGGAGTTCTCCGCTTCGGTGCTGCTCGACGACGAGGCCATGGCCGCGGTCGAGCGGTGCAGCCCGTTGGCCCCGCTGCACAACCCGGCCAACATTGCCGGCGTGGAAGCAGCCCGTGCGTCACTCCCGGGTATTCCCCAGGTCGGTGTTTTCGACACCGCCTTCCACCAGACGATGCCCCCGGTCGCCTATCACTATGCGGTTCCTTCCGAGTGGTACGCCGACCTCGGCGTCCGCCGCTATGGCTTCCACGGCACCAGCCATCTCTACGTCTCCTCCGCTGCCGCAGAGTTGCTCGGCCGGCCCCTAACCGAACTCAAGATGGTCACCGCCCACCTCGGCAACGGCTCCAGCCTCACTGCCGTCCGCAACGGCGAGAGCGTGGACACCTCGATGGGGCTCACCCCGCTCGAGGGTCTGGTCATGGGCACCCGCTCGGGTGACCTCGACCCCGGCATCCTCGCCTACATCGCTGACCGCACCGGCGCCGATGTCGCCGAGATCACCAATGACCTCAACAAGCGCAGCGGCCTGCTCGGACTGTCCGAGCTCAGCAACGACATGCGAGAACTGATCGCCGCTGCTGAATCCGGCCACGAGAAGGCCCAGCTCGCGCTCGACGTCTTCGCCTACCGGCTTGCCAAGCACATCGCGGGCCTGGCCGTTCCGCTCGGTGGCATCGACGTGCTCGTCTTCACGGGCGGCATCGGCGAGAACAGCAATCCCATCCGCGCGAAGGTGCTCGAAGAACTCTCCTTCCTCGGGTTCGAACTCGACGCCGCGGCCAACGACCGCACGGTCCGCGGTGCCAGTGGACAGATCACCAGCGCCCAGTCCAGCGCCATCGCGCTCGTCGTCCCCACGGACGAGGAGCTCGTCATCGCCCGTGACGCACACCGCATCGCACAAACCACCACGTCCCTCCTGGAGGCCTGACATGGCTCGCCGCATCCTGCTCATCCCGACCAACCACCAAGCCGATCTGACCTCGACCAGCCTGGGGCTGGTGCATGCTCTCGATGAGATCGGCTCGAAGGTCGGCTATCTCAAGCCGCTGGCCCAGATCCAGCACGGCCGGATCGGTCAGGCCGCGGATCTGATGGAGCAAGTGCTCACCAACATCGACGTCCCCGACCCGATCAGCGTCCAGGAGGTCGAGCGCGACCTGGCCCGCGGCGAGGATGACGACCTCATGGAGAAGGTGCTCGCCGTTTCGGAAGAGGTGCTGGCCAACCACGACGTCGTGGTCATCGAAGGCGTTCTCCCGACCGCGGAACAGACCTATTCCGGTCGCGTGAACCACGACCTCGCCCAAGCGCTGGATGCCGAAGTGCTGCTGGTGGCCGGCGTCAACTCCACCACGTTGCCCACCCTGATCTCGAAGGTCGCCGGCGCGGCCGCGTTCTATCAGGTGGGTGAGCAGAGCCGGGTGATGGGCGTACTCCTCACCGGACACGACCCGTCCCGCACCACGTCGACCCCGGAGGACTTCGCCGAGGCTCTCAACACCGAGGGCCTGCGCCTGGTCGGCCTGGTGGAGGACGAGCCCGCAACCCTCTGGCCGCGCGTGCGCGACGTGGCCCGGGAGCTCGGCGCCACGATCATCCATGCGGGCGATCAGGATCGCCGCATGCGGTCCACGCAGATCCTCGCCCAGGGTGTGCCGGGTTGCATCGCCGGGATCGACGACGGTGTGCTCGCGGTCGTTCCGGGCGACCGGCATGACGCGATCATGGCTGTCTGTCTGGCCGAGATGACCGGCACCAAACCGGCGGCCCTGCTGATGACGGCCGGCGTACGCCCCGATATCCAGGTCCGACAGCTCTGCCAGCCGGCCCTGGACGCCGGCCTGCCCGTGCTGCTGACCGGGGAATCCACGTTCACCGCTGTGAACCGGGTGATCAACCGCGACAAGGGCATCCCCGTCGACGACGTGGACCGGACGAGACATGTCACCGAGGCGTTCGCCAAGGCGTTCGACGACGAATGGGTACGCAGCCTGCCGTCCAAGGACGTGCGCCCGCGCCTCAGCCCGGCCGCGTTCCGTCGTCAGCTCACGACTCAGGCACAGCGGGCCCGCAAGCGCATCGTCCTGCCCGAGGGTGCCGAGCCGCGGACCGTGGAGGCGGCGTTCGCCTGCCAGACCAAGGGCGTGGCCGATTGCGTGCTCCTGGCCAAGCCGGAGGACGTCATGGCAGCCGCCGTCAGTCGTGGACTCACCGTTCCCGAGGACATCACGATCATCGACCCGTCGCACATCGACCAGCGCTATGTCGACGCGTTGGTCGAACGACGCAAGCACAAGGGCATGACCGACCTGAAGGCCTATGACCAGCTCACCGATCCCACGATGCTCGGCACGATGATGGTCCACCTGGGCGAGGTCGACGGCCTCGTCAGTGGGGCGGTGAACACGACCGCGAACACCGTCCGTCCCGCACTGCAGGTGCTGGGCACCAAGCCGGGCGCCAAGCTGGTGTCCTCGGTCTTCTTCATGTGCCTGCCCGATGATGTGGTCGTCTATGGCGACTGCGCCATCAACCCCGACCCGAACGCCGAGGAGCTCGCGGACATCGCGATCCAATCGGCCGATTCGGCCGCCGCGTTCGGCATCGAGCCCCGCGTCGCCATGATCTCGTTCTCCACTGGCACCTCGGGTGCGGGTGCGGACGTGATCAAGGTCGCCGAGGCCACCGAGATCGTGCGCCAGAAGCGCCCCGAGATCCTGATCGACGGACCGCTGCAGTACGACGCGGCCACCACCGCCTCGGTCGCCAAGAGCAAGGCTCCCGAGAGCAATGTCGCAGGCCGTGCGACGGTGTTCGTGTTCCCGGACCTCAACACCGGCAACACCACCTACAAGGCCGTCCAGCGTTCCGCGAGCGTCATCAGCATCGGCCCGATGCTCCAGGGCCTCTCGGCGCCGGTCAACGACCTCTCCCGGGGTGCGCTGGTGGAGGACATCGAATACACCATCGCGCTCACCGCGATCCAGGCTGCGGCCAAGGACAACGAGGCGAAGGAGCCGTCGGGTGGGGACGACGACTCCGAGAAGGAAGAAGCGCTCAGCGCCTGACGCTCCGGCTTCGAGTACGCCCGGGAAGCCGGTCCGTCGCCCCGAGCGACGGACCGGCTTGCTCACTCCCCGTGGGCGAGGGTGGCGCGGTAGTCATCCATCGCCGTGATGAGAGCCCGGACGACCGCCATGGCTGTCCGCAGTTCTTCATCGTCATAGCGGGCCAGCGCCTGATGATTCGCCTGGAACAACGGGCCGAAGAATCCCTGGGCGACCGCCAGCCCGGCGTCGGCGTACCGAAGAAGGATCTTGCGGCGATCCGTGGGGTGGGGTTCGCGCACGACGTGACCGGAGGCCACCATCCGCTCGACAAGGTACGTGCCACCGGCCGACGTCAGGCCGAGCGCCTGGGCCAACTGGCTGGTGGACAGCGGGGAGCCCTCGACATCAGCCATGTAGATCAACATGAGCGCCCGCATATCGTTCTCCCGCAGGTCGTGACGCCCCGCAAACTCGTGTCCCAACTGGCTGGACACGGCGGAGAGCGAACGGATGAGCTGTCCCATCTCCCGTTCCAGCTGCATCCGCGCAGTCACCGGCCGACCGGCCCCCCCTTGGTCCACGAGCGCAGGATAGCCCCTCTGCGGCCATGACTCCGACGGATCATCTCAGTTTTTTGACTGTTAAGTAAGTGAGGTATATTCCCCGTCGTGCTCAACGCTTCAGGCGCTACTCGCGCAGACCTATCAACCTCAGAAGACTTGGACAACGGCGGGTGGGCGAAGTTCGGCCGCTTCGTCTCCGGCCGCTTTTCCTGGCTCCTTCTCGTGGCCGCCCTGATCATCAGCGGTGCGCTGATGGCCATCGGCAGCGGACAGGGAGCCAGCTCAGCACCCAACTCGCTGCCCGATGACGCGGAATCCGCGCGCGTGACGGCGGTGCAACAGGAGTTCCCTGACGCCGGCGTCGCCCCGGCCCTGGCCGTCTTCACCCGCAGCGACGGCGGCGACCTCACCCCTGCGGATCTGGGTGCGGCAGCGGAGGCCCGGGCCCGCATGCTCGCGGTCGATCGCGGCGTTGAGGACGACCCCGCTGGGCCCCCGGCCATTCCCTCGGAGGACGGGAAGGCTGCCTTGGCCACGGTGATGTTCAGCGCCGAGATGGACGGCGTGCCTCTGAACGAAGCGATGCAGGAGGTCCGCGCCGCGGCCCGGGATGGTTTGCCGGAGGATCTGACCGTTCAGGTCACCGGCGGCCCCGCATTCGGAGCGGACCTCGCGGCTGCCTTCGACGGAGCCGACATCACTCTGCTCGCAGCAGCCGCGCTGGTCGTCGCAGTGCTGCTGCTCATCACCTATCGCTCCCCGATTCTGTGGCTCGTGCCCCTGCTGGTGGTGGGAGTGGCCGATCGCACGGCCGCCATCGTCGCCACCCGGCTCGCCGAACCTCTGGGGTTCGCGCTCGACGGGTCAACGACCGGAATCACCTCGGTGCTCATTTTCGGCGCCGGCACGAACTATGCACTGCTCCTCGTCTCGCGCTATCGCGAAGAACTGCGCCGACAGGAGGACCACCGCACGGCCCTCGCGATTGCCGTGCGCTACGCCGGGCCGGCCATCGTCGCCTCCAACGTCACCGTCGTGCTCGCACTGTTGACGCTGCTCGCTGCGACCCTGCCGAACACCCGTGTGCTCGGCTATGCCGGCGCCGTCGGGCTGCTGGTCGCGCTGGCCTTCGCGCTGCTCGTCCTGCCGCCCGCCCTCGCGTTGAGTCGCCGCGGGCTGTTCTGGCCGTTCGTCCCGCGACCCGGCGACAGGGACCGGTCGGTGTCCGGCGGCTGGTTCCGCCTGGCCTCGGCAGTGTCGCGCCGTCCGGTGCTCATCCTGCTTGCGACAGTGCCGATCCTCGCCGTGTTGACCGCGGGCATCCTTGGCACCCGCATCGGCCTCGAGCAGACCGAGCAGTTCCGCGTCGAGGCGGAATCCGCCACCGGATTCGAGACTCTGCGCGCACACTATGAGCCCGGACTGTCCGGACCCACCACTGTGATCGCCCGCACCGACGCCGCACCCCGGGTGGAGGAAGTGCTGACGGCAACCCCCGGGGTGGATGAAATCCAGCAGAGCGGGCAGTCCGAGACCGGGCTGACGCGCTGGCGCGTGGTGCTGGAGGACGAGCCCGCCTCGGCCGAATCCTTCGAGACGATCGAACGGCTCCGAGCCGATCTCGCACCGGTGACCGGTGCAGAAGCGATGGTTGGCGGACCGGACGCCCAACAATTGGACTCCCGCGACGCTGCCGCACGCGACCTGTTCGTCATCCTGCCCATGATCCTCGGCGTGGTGTTGCTGGTGCTGTTCCTCCTGCTGCGTGCATTGTGGGCGCCACTGCTGCTCATCATCACCACGACCCTGAGCTCGTTCGCGGCCCTCGGCGCAGGCACATGGGTCAGCACGCGGATCTTCGGTTTCCCCGGGCTCGACGTGGCAGTGCCACTGTTCGCCTTCTTGTTCCTCATCGCGCTCGGGGTGGACTACACGATCTTCCTGGTCACCCGCGCCCAGGAGGAAACGCCGAGACACGGCACCAAACGGGGCATGGTCCGGGCAGTGGCGGTGACCGGTGGGGTGATCACCAGCGCCGGCGTCGTGCTGGCGGCCGTGTTCGTCGTGCTGGGCGTGCTGCCGCTGATCACGCTCACCCAGCTCGGCATCGTGGTCGGCATCGGCATCCTGCTCGACACCTTCGTCGTGCGGACCATCGTGATCCCGGCCCTGTTCACCATCGTGGGGAGGCGTGTGTGGTGGCCGTCGAAACTCGCCCGCGTACGGGACCCGGAGCACGTCGAACCTGCCGCGGACGCGCAGATTCCCGAGAGGGTGTGAGGGTCCTCGTACTTTGATCCGCACAGCGGGTGAAAGTACGAGGACGAAAGCGGCCCTCCCCGGATTCATCCCGGGGAGGGCCGTCTCATGCTCGTGCGGCAGCCGTGGCATCCGCCAGCGGCCAGCCGAGAAGATCCGCCCGGCGACAGGACTGGATCACCGCTGGACGCGCTCGACACGGACTCCCAGGCCCAGCTCCTGTTCGCTCACCCAGCCCGGGTCGCTGTTCGCGGCGCCTTCCTCGACGGCTACCGCGAGGACCTCATCCGCGATCAACCCCTGATGCTCACGCACCGCTTCCGCAAGTTCGCCGTCGGCCGCCCAAGTCAGGGTGATGCGGTCCGAGACCTCGAAGCCCGACCCCTTGCGGGTTTCCTGGACGAACCGGATGACCTCGCGTGCCAGCCCCGCGCGACGCAGCTCAGGGGTGATCTCCAGATCCAGAGCGACCGTCTCGCCCTGATCGTTGATCACCGACCACCCCTCGCGTGGGCGTTCGGAGATCAACACGTCATCGGCCGTGACCTCCACCCCGGCGGGATCCACCTCCGGGACCTGAATCGTGGCCCTGCCCTCAGCACGGAGCAAGTCGGCCAATACCGCCGCGTCGGCAGCCGCGATCGCCTTCGCCACCACAGGCGTCTGCTTGGCGAATCGTTTGCCGAGGTTGCGGAAGTTGCCCTTCGCGGAGTAGTCCACCAAGTCACCGGCAGACGCGAACGACTCCACGCCCTGCACGTTGAGCTCGGCGGCAATCTCGCCGCGCAAATCGGGCGAGAGCTGGGCGTACGCCCGGGAGGGCACGAGCACGCGCGAGAGCGGCTGGCGCACCTTGACCTTCGCCTCCGCGCGCGCCGAGCGACCCAACTCGACCAACCGCTCGGTGAGCGCCACCGCCGCATCCAGTTCCTCATCGATCAGCGACTCATCGGCGATCGGCCAGCTCGCGAGGTGGACCGACTCCGGGGCCTCGGGATCGGTGGCGACGAACAGGTCCTGCCACACCCGTTCGGTGATGAACGGAACGAGCGGCGCCATCAACCGGGTGACGATGTGCAGCGATTCGTGCAGCGTCCAGAGCGCGGCAGGGTCACCGTCCCAGAAACGGCGACGGGAGCGACGGACATACCAGTTCGAGAGGCTGTCCACGAAGTCGGAGATCAGCGTGCCGGTGCGCTGGGTGTCGAAGTTCTCCAGCGCGGCCGTGACCTCGCGGACGAGCAGATGCGTCTTCGAGACCAGCCAGCGGTCGAGGACCGTACGCTCGGCCACCGCCGGGGCATCACCCGTGGGCTGCCAGTCGTTGGCGCCGGCGTACAGGGCCTGGAAGCTCACCGAATTCCAGAAGGTGAGCAGGACCTTGCGTACCGTCTCCTGGATCGACGCATGCCCCACCCGGCGCGCCATCCACGGCGAACCCGAGCACGCCATGAACCAGCGCACCGCGTCCGCGCCATGCTCCTCCATCAGCGGGATCGGCTCGAGGATGTTGCCGAGGTGCTTGGACATCTTGCGGCCGTCCTCGGCGAGGATGTGGCCGAGGCAGAGCACGTTGCGATAGTTGTTCTGGTCGAACACCGCTGTGTTGACAGCCATCTGCGAATAGAACCAGCCACGGGTCTGGTCGGTTGCCTCGCAGATGAAATCGGCCGGGAAGTGGGTCTCGAACTTCTCCTTCGAGCCCTCCACCCACGGATAGCCCCACTGCGCGAACGGCATCGCGCCGGAGTCGAACCAGGCGTCGATGACTTCGGGTACGCGACGGAAGGTGCCCTCCACGCCGGGCTTGGTGAACGTGACGTCGTCGATGAACGGGCGGTGCGGGTCCAACTCGGACAGGTCCTCACCGACCAGCTCGGACAATTCGGCCAGCGACCCGACACAGACCAGCTGGCTCGGATCGGCGTCGTTGCGCCAGATCGGCAGGGGCGTACCCCAATAGCGGGTGCGCGACAGCGCCCAGTCGACGTTGTTCTTGAGCCAGTCGCCGTAGCGGCCCCACTTGATGTGGTCCGGGTACCAGTTCGTGGCCTCGTTCTCCCGCAGGAGGGCGTCCTTGAACTGGGTGGTGCGGATATACCAGGACGGCTGGGCGTAATACATCAGCGGCGTGTGGCAGCGCCAGCAGTGCGGATAGGAGTGCTCATGCTTGGCGGTGCGGAACAGCAGACCGCGCTCCCTGAGATCCCCGAGCGCGATCGCGTCGGCGTCCTTGAAGAACGCGCCACCCACAAGACCGATGTCGTCGTGGAACCGGCCGTCCGGGCCGATCGGGTTGACGAACTCGACCCCGTGGCGCTTGCAGGACTGATAGTCGTCCTCACCGAAAGCCATCGCCTGGTGGACCAGCCCGGTGCCGTCGCCGGCGGTGACGTAGTCCTCGGTCACCACGAACCACGCCTTGCCCGGCTGGTCAACGACATCGAACGGACGCTGATAGTCCCAGCCGACCATGTCCGAGCCCGGAAAACGGTCCTGGACTTCCCAGCCCTCCCCCAGCGCGGACTCGAGGTTGCCCTCGGCCACGATGACGGTCGACTCCCCGTCGGTCGCGGTCACATAGGTCATGTCCGCACCGACCGCGACCAGCGAGTTCGACAGCAGCGTCCAGGGCGTGGTGGTCCAGACGACCAGGTCGGCCTTGCCGGCGTACGGACCGGACATCAGCGGAAGCCGCACATAGGCGGTGGTATCGGTGACGTCCTCGTAGCCCTGCGCGAGCTCGTGATCGGACAGGGTCGTGCCGCAGCGTGGGCAATAGGGCGCGACGCGCTGGTCCTCGGTCAGCCAGCCGGCATCGAAGATCTGTTTGAGGCCCCACCACAACGACTCGACATAGCTGCCGTCCATCGTCCAATAGGCGTCGTCCATGTTGACCCAATAGCCCATCCGGGTGGTCAGCTCAGCGAACGCGTCGACGTGGCGCATGACGGACTCGCGGCACTTGGCATTGAATGCCTCGACACCGTACGCCTCGATCTCGGGTTTGCCGTTGATCCCGAGCTCCTTCTCCACGGCGAGCTCCACCGGCAGACCGTGGCAGTCCCAGCCGGCCTTGCGCCCGACATAGCGACCCTGCATCGTGCGGAACCGCGGGAAGACGTCCTTGAAGACTCGGGCCTCGATGTGGTGGGTGCCCGGCATGCCGTTCGCGGTCGGTGGCCCCTCGTAGAAGGTCCACGGCTCACCGTCGGCGGTCTGCTCGATGGACTTGGTGAACGTGTCCTGCTCGTCCCACAGCTCGAGAATGCCGTGCTCCATCTCCGACAGGTTCACCTGCGGGGGCACGCTGCGATAGGCGCGCTTGGGGGTCGGGTCGATGGTCATGGAATCCTCGTCGCTCAAATCCGGTGTGGGACGAGGGACGAGTTGGGACCCGCGGTACCACCCTCATTGGCCGACACATGCCGACCCACTTCCTTCTGTGCCGCCGCCGGTTCTAATGAGCGGAATGCCCCGCCGTTCTTCCGGCAGCTCCGGGGTGATGGCCCCATCCTCGCCGCGCGACGCAGGGAATGATAGCCGATTCTGACTCCCGCCCAACCCCGCGTACGCCAGCAGACGCCGTCAGAGAACCTTGCGGCTCGCGCGCACGGAAAGCTGGAGTGCGTCCGGGTTCGAGCAGGCCGTGATGTTGGCCGGATAGAGGAACGCGGTCCACGTGTTCGGCACGATCACCTGAAGGTAACTGGCTGTGGTCGCCCGGCAGTTGGTGAACTGGCCGGGCTGCTTGACCCGCACTTCCGAGGCCGCCTGCCGGCCTGGCTCCAGAACGAAACGTGTTGATTTGTAGATCCGGTCGCGATCCGCGGCAGCCCCGATCTGGCTCCCGCCCGGTCCGGTCACGAAGGCCACCCCGGGGAAACCGAGAATCTCACACGAACGGCTTGAGGTGTTGGTCATCCAGATGAGGTACGCGTCGTAGCCCGGGCCACTCGCCTTGGGATCAGGCTCGAAGACGACATCCAGCTCCGCAGGAGTGCAATCGCTGACGTTGACCGGGGGCAGCGTCCCGGCCGGGGGGACCACCTGGGTCGCCACAGCCCTCGTGGGCGCGACCGGAG
Source organism: Propionibacterium sp. (assembly GCA_012839035.1). GTDB lineage: Bacteria > Actinomycetota > Actinomycetes > Propionibacteriales > Propionibacteriaceae > Enemella. The sequence continues at coordinate 11,417 of DUOB01000077.1, read as the reverse complement.
CAGGGCGCTGACGTGGAGCCTGCGTTGGGACTGTCGGATCCGGAGCCATGGTGGACAGCGTGCCCGGTTGGGCCGGGGCCGGCTGCGTCCACTCGGATTCCTCGGGCTCCTCGGCAGGCGCGGGGTCCGTCCGTGCCTCTTCCGGCTCCCGGTGCCGTGGGGTCGGTTCCACGCCGCTGTCGTCGTAGGGAGCCACGTAAGGTTCATCCTGGTCAAGGAAAGGGATGGCCGGGATCGAGGGCACCAGCCCGCAGGCACTCAGCGCCAGCGCCGCCCCGCAGGCCGCCAGGATCCGAAACCTTCGCATGACTCCCCCGTTCGCGAATGCACGCATCATCCACGCACCTCTGGTGACAGCTCAGGGTCCCAGGACACTGAACGGTATTGGCTGAACAGTGGGGAGATGGCGACACGCCGTGACGGTGATGGGGACCCGCACCGCCCGGGGATCATTCGCTCGCAAGCCCACGAGCAAGCTCTTGGCGGTGGCCTGCTCGCAACGAGAACCCAACGACTCGCCAGTCATCGTGGTAATCATCGACTCGGCCCGCTGACCGGGGGCGAGCTCGATCGGGACCCCGGATCCGAGGGGCACTCCGGCGCTGATGACCACACCGCCACTGTCTTGCAGCAATGTCCAGGGGGCTGGCTGAAGAAGACATGCAGCGTCACTGGTGTTGGTGACCAGGGCCCGGTGCTGATAAGTGCCCTGCGATTCCTGCGGCAGTTCCTCCACCTCGATCTTCGTGGAGTCGGACGCGCAGGGGTCGACCTTGGAGTTGCTGGGCGACGCGGTTGATGCCCCAGGGCCGGAGTGCGTGGGTGTTTTGCCAGCGGTCGCGGCCGAGGACTGCGTTGCTGGTTGTGCGGACCTGCGGGGCAATGGCTCGCCCTGCCGTCCGTCGAGCGAGCACCCGGTCATGGCCATCAAAAGCGCGGCTCCCGCCGCCACCAGAACCCGCGCTCGCGTCGCCATGGTGCCTCCGTGCTCAATTCGTGCCCACGCGGATTCTCCCGCCGGACAGGAAACAGGGCAACACTGCCGCGCTGAAAAGGCAACGGCACCTGAAGGAGCAGCCGTCACAACTCCACATAGCGGCGACCTTCGAAGGCACGCCCCAGGGTGACCTCATCGGCGTACTCCAAATCCCCACCCACCGGCAGGCCGCTCGCCAAACGCGCCACTTTGACGCCCATCGGCAGCAAGAGGCGGGACAGATAGGTGGCGGTCGCCTCACCCTCGAGGTTGGGATCGGTCGCGAGGATGACCTCGGTGACCGTGCCATCGGCCAAGCGCTGGCAGAGCTCGCGGACGTGGAGATCGCCCGGGCCGACACCGTCGATGGGGCTGATCGCACCGCCGAGCACGTGATAGGTGCCCCGGAACTCACGCGTACGTTCGATCGCCACGACATCCTTGGGCTCCTCCACCACACAGATCGTCGTGGGATCCCGCCGCTGGTCCCGGCATACCCTGCAGCGGTTCTCCTCCGCGATGTTGAAGCAGACCTCACAGAATTTGACGGTCTGCTTCACGCGCTGGAGAGCGTCGATGAGTCGCTGCACCTCAGCGGTTTCGGTGGACAGGATGTGGAACGCGATGCGCTGGGCGCTCTTCGGGCCAATGCCCGGGAGCTGGCCCAGCTCATCGATCAAATCCTGGACTGGACCTTCGTACACTGCGAACTCAGAAGCCCAGACCCTGGGTCATGCCTCCGAGCTTCGCCTCGGTCATCGCATTGGCCTTGTTCTGCGCATCCCGGACAGCGGCCACGATCAGGTCCGCGAGCGACTCGGTGTCCTCGGGGTCGCACGCCTCCGGCTTGATCGTCACGGCCTTGAGCTCACCGGTGCCGGAGAGCGTCGCCGTCACCAGGTCGCCGCCGGCAGAGCCGGTGAACTCCGAGTTCGCCAGCTCCTCCTGAGCCTGCTGCATCTGTGCCTGCATCTGTTGCGCCTGCTGCAGCAACATGTTCATATCCATGCCTTCGGGGATCATCGTCTGCTCCTCCTGGGAAAGTTGTGAAGTCCGGTTGCCGGCGTCAGTGGGGTGTACGCCGCGCGTCGAGTGTCCAGCCTAACGTCACCCGGCGGGCTCGTCTGTTTCATCGATCTGCTCGGCACCGAGATGCTTGGCCAGCAGCTCGTGCGGATGCACATCCGGTTCCCCCTCATCGAGGTCGTCATAGGGGTCGTAGGGCGGCTCGTCCGCCGGCGGTGGCTCGTCCGGGGTCGCTCCCCGGGTTGGCATGATCCGCCCGCGAGCCACGTCCGCCGACGATTGTGGGGGCGGAGGCGGAGCGCTTGGCGGTGGTTGGGGCGGAGCAGCCGGCGCGGGTGGCGGCGCCGTCGGGCGCTGGGCAGGCTCCGGTGTGGTCCGGGCGTGCGCGGGCTGCGGAGCACCGTCGATCATCGTGTCGATGCGCAGGTCGGCACGGAGCACTTCGATGATCGCGTCCCGGAGCACGTCCTCGTTGCCGCCCTTGGTGAAACTCTCCCGCGCACCCTCGTTCTTCAGCGCGAGAGTCAGAACGCCGTCGTGAACTCCTGCCACCTGTGCGTTCTGGGAGACCAGAATCCAGGTGAACCGCCGACGCTTCTTGACTTCCTCAAGCACATCCGGCCACATGCGCCGGACGTCTGCCACCTTGATCCCGCCGCCCGACGCGGGCGCGCTCGGTGTCTGCTCGGGCACGGCGGTTGCTGCAGGAGGCGCGCTGGGCGGAACCGGTGGCGCGCTGGGCGGCGCGGGAGCGGGCGGCGTCGGCCCGGACGCGGAAAATTGCCGGGCAGGTTCGGGACCCGAGGGCTCAGGGGCAGCCACCGGGATCGTCGGAGTCCCGGCGGCCAGACGTCGCTCGATCCGATCCAGCCGAGCGTGGAAGCCGCGCTCATCCACGTCCGCCCCCGGCAACAACACCCGGGCGCACATGAGCTCCAGATGCAGGCGCGGAGCGGTCGTCCCGCGCATCTCGGTCAGACCGGTGGCAATCACCTCCGCGGCACGCGTGAGCTCACCTCGCCCCAGAGCGGCGGCCTGAGCCATCAGTCGCTCGGCCTGGTCCCCGGCAACGTCCACCAGACCCGAGGCGATGGCATCGGGCACGGCGGACACGATGACGAGATCGCGCAGCCGCCGCAACAGATCCTCGCCGAAGCGACGCGGGTCCTGTCCCACCTCGATCACCTTGTCGATGCTCGCGAAGACCCCCGCGGAGTCCCCGGCAGCGAACGCATCGACGATCTCGTCGAGCAACGACTCGGGGGTATAGCCAAGCAGGGCCGCCGCCTGCGCGTACGACACCCCCGCCTCCTCCGCACCACCCAACAGTTGATCGAGGACCGACAGGGAGTCGCGGACCGAGCCCGCGCCTGCGCGGACGACGAGCGGCAGCACCGTGGGCTCCACCGCGATCCCTTCCGCCTCGCACAGGCTCGCCAAATAGCCCTGCAACGGCTTGGGCGGCACGAGGCGGAACGGATAGTGATGGGTTCGCGACCGGATCGTGCCGATCACCTTGTCCGGCTCCGTCGTTGCGAACACGAACTTCACGTGGGGCGGCGGCTCCTCGACGAGCTTGAGCAGAGCGTTGAAACCCTGCGTGGTGACCATGTGGGCCTCGTCGATGATGTAGATCTTGTAGCGGCTGTGCACCGGCGCGAAGAACGCCCGCTCACGCAGGTCGCGCGCGTCGTCCACACCACCATGCGAGGCCGCGTCGATCTCGATGACGTCGATCGACCCCGGACCACCGCGAGCGAGATCCCGGCACGACTGGCACTCCCCGCACGGCGTCGAAGTCGGGCCCTGTTCACAGTTGAGGCAGCGCGCGAGGATCCGGGCCGAGGTGGTCTTGCCGCAGCCGCGGGGGCCCGAGAAGAGATAGGCATGGTTGACCCGGTTGTTGTTCAGCGCCCGCTGCAGCGGGTCGGTCACGTGCTCCTGGCCGATGACCTCGGCGAACGTGTCCGGACGATAGCGGCGATAGAGCGCCAGCGGCGCGGCGGGGACGTCAGGTCGCTCGGCCCGTGTCCGGGCCGGCGGCGGCGCCGGGAACGCGGGCTCGTCGTCGCCCAACAGAGATGCCCCCTCCTGGTCGAAAGGCTCGAAACCATAGCCCTCGACGTCCTGACCGTCGGCTGCACCGATCCAGTCCTCTTCTGCATCCACGAACCCGACCCTAATAGGTGCGACCGACAACGTCGCGCCGACCGAGAACGTCTGTGGACAGCGGGTCCGGTGGTCGACGGCGGGGTACCCTCACCGCATGTCCGCGCCCACCGGTCGGGCCTTCGCCTACCGACGTCTCCTCGCGGAGGCGGGACTCACCCTGCTCCGTGCCGACCTGATGCCGGTCCTGGTCGCCGTGCTCGGTCACCATCTCGGTCAGCAGCGGCAGCTGCCGGCAACCGAGTTCATCGAGTTGCTCGACGAAGATCTTGCCGCGCTTCGCGATGCAGGTTTCGGAGCGCTCCCGCGGACAGCCACCGAATATCTGGCCGCCTGGGTCGGCGACGGCATCCTCATCCGCCGCCTCGGCAGTGGCCGCGAGGAGACGGTCGAATTGTCCGCCCCCGCCCTCGCCGCGATCCGGTTCGCCGAGAGCCTGCACCAGCCGCAGTCGGCGGTCACGTCCTCGCGCCTTGCAAACGTGCAGAATCTGCTCGCCGAGCTCGCCGTCGACACGGATCCCGAGTCGACCAGCCGACGGCAGTCACTCCTGGCCCAGCGGGCGCGCCTCGACGCCGAGCTCGCTGCGATCGATGCCGGACACTATGCACCGCTCGATCCCGCCACCGCCCGCGAACGGTTCGCCGAGGCGCTGCGCCTCGCCGATGAGATTCCCGCGGACTTCGCGAAGGTCAGCGCCGAGTTGGAGGACCTCAACCGAGGTCTCCGCGAGCAGATCATCAACAACGCGGGGTCGCGCGGCGGCGTGCTCGAGGAGGTCTTCGCCGGAGTCGATCTCATCGAGGAATCCGAGGCGGGCCGCTCGTTCCGGGCCTTCTTCGCGCTCGTCCTCGACCCCGAACGCAGCGAGGCGTTCGATGCCGCGATCGACCAGCTGCTGGAACGTGAGTTCGCCGCCGGAATTGCGCCGGAGGAGTTGGCGTTCCTGCGGCGACTGTTGTCGCGGTTGCAGGGGGAGAGTACGCAGGTCCGGGCGGTCATGACGGGTCTCTCGCGCAGCCTGCGTCGGTTCGTCGAATCCCAGGCGTACCGGGAACACCGGCGCCTCGCGACCGCCCTCCAGGAGGCCCAGGCCCTGTGCCTGCAGGCCGCCGGAACGATGCGGCCGTTCGACGAGATCCCGTACGCCCTCCCCGCCACCTCGATTCCTCTCGCCTCGGTGGGCAGTTGGGCCCTGCACGACCCTGCCGAGGCCCGCAGCGATCGCGAGCTGACCCGCCACGACAACGAACCGCTGGACCTCGACCAGTTGCGCGAGCAGGTCCGGATCAGCGAGATCGACTTCACCGAGCTGCGGGCCGCGATCGTCGCGACGCTCCGGCGCCACGCCCCGGCGTCGCTCGGCGACGTCCTGCGTCATCACCCGGCCTCGCAGGGACTCGCCTCGATCGTCGGCCTCATGGTGCTCGCCGCCGAGGCGGGCGCGGTGACGGACGGCGCGGAGGATCTGAGTTGGGTCAGTCGGGTCGGCGTGGAGAAAACTGTCAGAGCACGTCGGTACGTTCTTCACCACATCCCCGAGACCTGGAGGAGGCACTCGTGACAGGTTTCCGTCCGCGGCGCGCCTATTCCGACCTGTTCCCCGTGCCGGATCCCGCACCGGCCTCGCCGGACCGGCGCGAGGAACGCTCCGACGACCGCGCAGCGGCGCTGTTCGCGGGGGATCCCGGCGAGCTCTCCGAGGCGACCCGCCGGGCGCTCGTGCAGCTGCTGCGCGGGCCCTATGTCAGTCGCCGGCTGCACCCCAAACTCTGGCCCGCCCTGATCGCGGACGAGGCTGTGATCCGCTGTCGTCTCGGCGACCTGTTCCTCGAGCTCGTGCTCGAGCCGGAGCTCGAGCTGGCGTTCGTGCGCAACCTCGAGGCGGAGGAGCTCGCGCTGCCCCGGGTCATCCGATCGAGCCGACTGACCCTCCTCGACACGGCCCTCGTGCTGTTCCTGCGCGGGGAACTGCTGCGAGCCGAGACCGGGGACGGCCGCGTGATCGTCGGCCGTCAGGACATCGATGAACAACTGCAGGTCTATCGCCCGGCGACCTCGACCGATGACACCGGGTTCGCGCGCCGGATCAACTCGTCGGTGTCCAAGATGAAGGAGCACTCGATCCTTCTCGGCACGGCGGAGGAGGACCGGTTCGAGATCTCGCCGGTGCTGGCGCTGGTGTTCACCGCCGACGAAGTCTTGTCCGTCACTGCCGAGCTCAAGCGCTTACTGGACGCCGCGTCATGAGCCGGAGCCGAACCAGCGCGCCCTTCCGGCTCAGCCGACTCCAGGCGGTCAACTGGGGGACCTTCGACGGAGCGTTCTCCCTGACTGTGCCCGAGCGCGGGCTGCTGATCACCGGCCCGTCCGGATCCGGCAAGTCGTCACTCCTGGATGCGATGGCCGCCGTGCTCGTGCAACCGCGGTGGTTGACGTTCAACGCCGCCGCCCAGGAGGGCAGCGCAAGCGACCGGTCGCGGTCGCTGGTGTCCTATCTGCGCGGAGCCCACCGACGCGAGGTCAACGAGTTGACCGGCGAGATCGTGACGACATATCTGCGGCCGGGCGCAACCTGGAGCGCGATCGGACTGACCTATCGCCAGGGCGCCACCGTCGTCCAGCTCATCCGGCTCATGCATGTGCGGCGCTCGGCATCGTCGGCATCGGAGGTCACGTCGGCGTTCTGGATCGCCGACACGGACGCGGACCTCGCCGACCTGCGTCCGTTCGCCGTGGATGGCCTCGATGTGCGGCGGCTCAAGGCCGCCCAGCCCACCTGGCACTATGCGGCGACCTATTCCGCCTTCGCGAGCCGGTTCCGACGGCGGCTCGGACTCGCGTCAGAGCAGGCCCAGCGACTGCTGCACAAGACCCAGTCGGCCAAGAACCTCGACAGTCTCGACACGCTGCTGCGCGACTTCATGCTCGACGAGCCCGGCACGTTCGACCAGGCTGCGGAAGCGGTCGAACAGTTCAGCGAACTGCGGGTCGCCCATGCAACGGTGGTCGACGCCCGCAAGCAGGTGCAGACCCTGGAGCCCCTGCGCAAGCTGGCGGAGGACCATGCGGGAGCCGCTGGCCAGGTGGCCGCGTGCACGACCCAGTTGGCTCATCTGGACACGTGGCGGTTGGGCGCGGCGCGCGAGGCGTGCGTACGCAAGCGCGACGAGCGGCTGGCCGAACGTGACCGGATCGCCCCGCTGCTGGGCCGCGCAGACCAGGAGGCGGAGACGCTGCGCACGCGAGCCGCGGACCTCCAGCGGCGGCTCGACGGCCTCGGCGGATCCGAGCTGACCGCGCTCGAGGGCCAGTTGCGTCTGCAGCGGGAGCGCGTCGAGGACCGGCGCCGGGCCCGTGCCGAACGGCAGCGCCAAGCAGTCGCGGCCGGGCTCGCGCTGCCCGACGATGAGCGGTCGAGTGCCCGGTTCGCGGCCGAGACCGAATCGCTGCTGGCCGAGACCCGCCGCGAGCTGGCGGCGACCCGGGAGGCCACCCATCAGCTCACGGCGGCCAAGTTCGCTGCCACGGACGAGACCAGGCGGCTGACCGAGGAACTGCGGGTGCTCACCACCAAACAGTCCAACCTCGACCCTCACCTCCTCGCGGCACGAGAGTTCATCACGAGCCGACTCGGAATGCCGGAGAAGGACCTTCCGCTCGTGGGCGAGCTCCTGCAGGTCCGGTCCGACGAGCGCCGTTGGACCGGGGCGATCGAGCGAGTGCTGCGCGCGTTCGCGCGCACGTTGTTGGTCCCGGCCGGGAGCTACGCCGCAGTGGCCGAACTCGTCAACCAGCACAACCTGCGCACCCGGTTGGTCTATGAGCGGATCCCCGAGACGGTCCCCGCCCCGCCCGAGCCCCGCCCGGGATCACTCCCGGACAAGGTCGAGTTGGCGGATTCGGTGTACGCGGGCTGGCTCGCCGGGCAACTCGCCCGCCGATTCGACTATGACTGCGTGGACACCGTGGCCGACCTCGTCGCCCGTGAGCGGGCGGTGACCCGCCAGGGGCAGGTCAAGCACTCCACAACCCGCCACGAGAAAGACGACCGCAGCCGGATCGACGACCCCCGCGGTTGGGTGCTGGGCTTTTCGGTGGCAGCCAAGCAGGCCCGGCTCGAGGAACTCCTGACCACAGCCGAGCGCACCCGGGCCGAGGCCGAGCATGCGCTGGAAACCCACGAGCAGCACGTCCAGGGCTTTCGGGACCGGGTCACCGCGCTGGAGCGGCTCGCCTCGCTGACCTGGTCCGAGATCGACGTCGCGCGGGCCGAAGAGGACGAAGCCTCGGTGCGGGAGCGGATCGAGCTGATCCGGGCGCGACATGACGAGTTCACCGCTGTCGAGCGGGCGCTCGCGGAATCGGTGTCCGAGGCGCGGTCGGTGGAGAAGCAGTGCGCCGAGTTCGCTGCGCGGCTGGATGCGCTGGCCCGGGAGGCAGCAGACCTGGAGAACGAAACAGCCGCTCTCACCGCGCGGATCGCCGCGCTCCCGTCGATCCCGGAGGAGGTCGCCGCGGCGCTCACCGACCGGTTCACGCGGGTCACGCCCGGCGAGCACGAGAAGGCTCTGGTCGTCGAACGCGGTCTGCGGGAGGAACTCGCCAAGGCACAGTCGGAGGCCCAGAATCGTGCTCACCGCATCGAGCGCCGGATGGCCGACTATCAGCGCGGCTGGCCGGCCCAGTCGGCCGACCTGTTTCCGCGCATGGACTTCCTGGACGATTTTCTGTCCCTGCTCGAGACGCTGGAGGCCGACAGGCTGCCCGACTTCGAGGACCGGTTCTTCACCCTTCTGCAGAACCAATCGCGCAACAACATCGGGGCGCTGGCCCTGGAGATCAATCGATCCCGCGGTGAGATCCGCGCCCGGATCGATCCGATCAACGCGTCGCTGCGCCGCACCGAATATGCCCCGGCGCGATACCTCCAGGTCAAGGTCGAGGACCGGAAGCTGGCCGTGGTCGCGGAATTCCTCGCCACCCTCAGGGACATCACCAGCGGATCGGTGGATGTGCTGGGCGCCGACGAAGCGGACGCGGCCCAGTCGCGGGCACGGGCGGAGGAACGGTTCGCGGCCATGGAACAGCTGCTGCACCGGCTCGGGTCGGAGGACCCCGCCGAGATCCGGTGGCGTCGACTCTGCCTCGACACCCGCGCGCACGTCCAGTTCAGCGCGGTCGTGCAGGACGCCGACGGACACCCGGTGGACTATTTCACCGGCGCCGGTGGTCTGTCCGGCGGCGAGCGGCAGAAGCTCGTGACCTTCTGCCTCGCGGCCGCGCTCCGTTATCAGCTGGCGCCCGACGGGACCGAGTGGCCGACCTATGCCCTCGTCGCGCTGGACGAGGCGTTCGACAAGACCGACCCCGAGTTCACCCGTGCCGGCCTCGAGGTCTTCACCAGCTTCGGCTTCCAGCTCCTGCTCGCCACACCGCTGAAGATGCTCCAGACCCTCGAGGACTACGTCGGCGGGGCGGTTCTCGTCCTCAACACCGACGGGCGATCACGCTTGGAGGTGCTGACCTTCGACCGCTCCCCGACCGCCCAGACTGCTCTCGCCGACTCCATCGGCGGCAACGGGCAGGGCGAGCTCTGGTGAGACTCCCGCCCGACCTCCGCGCGTTCGCCCGCCGCCGCTTCCAGCACCAGCACCGTGACTGGCTGGGTCGGCTCACCTTGGGCGCGGACCACGAATGGGCCTATCCGTTGAAGCCGCCGACGGAGCACGCCTTCGCCGCCGACCCCGACGCCGTGGCCCGGTGGGTGGCGACCTGGACCCGGGAGGAAACCAGGATGCCGGCCGGAGCAGCGGTGGAATGGGGCATCCGACGCTGGTCCAGCATGGGTCATCAGCGGATTCCGCTGCGTGTCCGCGGGGCCGGCTCGGACGGCATCGCGGACCTCGCCGGTCACGGACCGCTGTGGCGCCGAGCCGTCGATCGTGCAGTGATGTTGCGCCAACGATGGCCCGACGCCACCGAGCTCGGCCGCGGGCTCACGGCAACTGCGCGGGCACTCGGAGCGATCGACGACACGGAGTTCGGTCAGCTGGTCGCGGTCCTGACGTTCCTGCGGGAACGTCCGGCGTCCGGGCTCTGGGCGCGGGAGCTTCCGGTCCCCGGCATCGACAGCAAGTGGATGGAACGCCACCGACGGCTCGTGCAGGAACTCCTCGCGGGCATCACGGGCAGCGCCGACACCGGACTGCGTCGGGCCGCCACCCGATTCCGCGTCCGGCTGCTGGATCCGGCGCTGAGCCTCCGCGGCCTGACTGATTTCACGGCTCCCGTGGCCGAACTCACCGGCCTGCCCCTGCGCCCGTCCGTCGTGCTGGTGGCGGAAAACCTCACGACGGTCCATTCCCTCCCGCGGATCCGCGGCGGGATCGCCGTCCATGGGCAGGGACGTGCGGTGACCCTGCTGGCGGGCCTCCCCTGGCTCAGCGACGCGCGCCTGCTCTACTGGGGCGACCTCGACAGCCACGGGTTCGCGATCCTGGGGGCCTTCCGTGCTGCGGTGCCCCGCGTCGAATCGCTGCTCATGGACCCTGGCACCCTCGCTGAGTTCCGCGGACTCTGCGTACGCGAACCCACCCCTTTCCGCAGTCCCATCTCCCACCTGACCGCGACCGAACATGCGGCCCTGCGTGACGTGCGGGAGGGCGACCTGCGGCTGGAGCAGGAGCGGGTGGGTTGGGAGCACGCGAGGGCGCGGCTGCTCGACGCCGGTCTGAGCTTCCTGGAGTGAGTCGTCTCCTCCCCGACCATCGCCCCGTGGAGCTTTGTCAATATCGCGGGACGTCCACCACGACTGCGCGACTTGACGGCTCCAGCAGAATCGGGCCATGTCCAACAAACGTCGAGTGACCGCCGCGATGGCCGCGTCGCCGCGCGTACGGCATCTGACCCCGGATCAGCGCGCCTTCGCCGACGACGACCTGCCGCTGCCGCTGTTCAGCGACCAGACGAACTCACAGCCGTCCACGGTCGAGACCATGCTGCGCCTGCTCGACGTGCCGGACGGCGCCCGGGTCCTCGATGTCGGCGCCGGATCGGGCTGGACCACCGCGATCCTCGCCCACCTCGTGGGGCCGACGGGCAGCGTGCTGGGCGTCGAGCGCGTCCCGGAACTCGCGGAGTGGCGTGCGGCGAACCTGGCCGCGTCGGGCCGGGAGTGGGCCCGGATCGAGCCCGCCCGCCCCGGTGTCCTCGGCGCGCCCGAACACGCCCCGTTCGACCGCAT